>JAYSOC010000290.1:0-10776 GCA_043723285.1 Ferruginibacter sp.
AGATCAGTAAATGAAGAAAAAGTAAATGCAAGTAAAGTATGAGGGTTTATATTTTGAGAAGTATTATTTGTTTTCAGTTCCTGCAATTTATCTTTTGAAACTGGATAAATTAATTTACTACCCTTTGCACCCAAACTATGACTATCACTGTCATTTTCTGCAAAGCGAAGCAATTTATCTAAATTAGGAACAGTGGTTAATTTATTAGAAAAATAAGTATGATTTTTATTTTCTTTATTATTTTTTGATACTGAAAATAATGCACGTATATTTTTTAGCTGTGCTAAATAGTTACATAAAAGCTGATCATAAAACAATAAATATCCCTTTAATTGAAGCGCTTCTGCTTTTCTTTTATAAGTCACATCATCTGCAAGCCCTCCATCTGCAATGCCATATACACGAGGAAAATCATTTTGTATAGAAAAATATTCATCTAGATCTGCCCTGTAAATTCCCTTTGGTATTTCACTGTTTAAATATGGCGATGGCATTTCATACAACAACTTTCCATTGTGCGTAAAATTTAATTCGAATAGCGCATCATATTTTTTTGCATCAAATAAGATTGGCACATCATTTATTGAAAAAGTAATAAAAGATTCGGTACTTAAAAAATCGGGAATATTATTTACAGGTAATAATATTTTCCAGTCTTTCTTTTGAACTATAGATCCGTTTTCTTCTACACGCAACGCAATTTTCTTTATTTTTTTAATACCGGGTATTTCAAAAATAGCATTGTAAACATCCGATAAATGAATTTCCTTTTTCAGTTTTAATTTCTCCAGTTCTATAGTATCTATAAAGCCATTGCTTGCAGTAATATCGTGTGGTCTGCCTAAAAAAATATCTTCTATTGGTTTGTTTTTATCTAATAGTTGTTGCAGTGTATAAAACTGTGGTGATGGTGAAAAAAAACTTCTTAATTTTTCAATGATAGCAACGTAAGTTTTTTCTGTATCTGTACCTGCTTCCAGTTCTATATCTGCACATATACCTGTTTTTTGTTTGCAAAGCAATGTTATATCTGCAAAATCTTCGCAAAGATTTCTATGAGCAAGCAATGTTTTTTTTATGGTTAAAATAAGATCATCTGTGTATTTTTTTCTTTCTGTTTCATTTGTAAATTCTTCTTCTGTGTTTTTTTCTGTTTCAATAAATACATGATAAATTCCGTTTAAATATTTATCGCAAGTTTTTATATTTTGTGAATTTATTCCTACTATAACATCTGTAGGAATATTATTTCTTCTTTCACAAATATCTTTTTGGTCGGTTGCTACTTGTAACCACGCATTTTTTACCCCCGGTATATCTATCAATAATTTTCTGTAATCTATTATGGTAAGTGGATTGCAAGAAAGTATTTCTGCGGCAGTAAAAAAATGATCATCTTTTGTTGTATCACTTGGATTGCGGGCTATTATATCTTCTACAGGTATATTGGTTCTGTAGCCAAGGTCTAGTAATGCATAACAAAGCACTTCTAGTATCGTAATGCCTGGGTCATGCGCATTATGGTCGGTCCATATTTTACCCGATAATTCTCCAAGGTAATCAATGCCCTCTGTCCGCAATTTATCAAAATTGAGGTATGCCGGAAACCCAGCATTTTTTTTACTAATTACGTTAATATTTTTGGTTTCTTCAGCCATGCTATTTTTTCTACCATTTTTTTATTCTAAAATATTTTGTAGTCTTACAGAATTATTTTCACAAGGCTTTGCATTTTCATTCCATTTTTCACAATCCTGCTGCATTATACAAATATCAATTTTACCCGCTATCAATATAGATCGTGGCGTAATTGGGCAAACACTATATTGTTGTATAGGCTTAATATTACTTACATCATCTTCATGTTGCATTTTAAATTCAATAATATAATCCAAGTAATTGAGTGTTTCTAAAAACTGCACAATATCTGATTGGTTTATGCACTGCCCAAAGCTCAGTTTATCATACACACCTACCGCCCATGGTGCAAGAAATTCTCTTATGTCTTGTTTCAATTTTTCTTTGTAAAAATTTTCATCTTTGCCCAAGTACAATTTTACTTTTAAACAAAAATTTACTTTTTCGTATCGTGGGTTCATTGCCTTTACTCTTGCAAAAGCTGATGTGCGCATGCGTAAATATTCTTCCACATTTTCTAATATACTTACAGGCACTTTTGGTTCAAATTGTTGTGCTGCTTTTAACTGATTAAGATCTGGTATTACTGCAAGCAATACATAGCCAGGAGCAAGTGGAATATCATTTATATATTTATGTGCATTTAAAGCAAAACTGTGGTTTATACATTTTACTTTGAAGAGTTGTGGGAATGCTTCCAAAGCCAAACGTTCATAATCAAATTTTTGAATAGCCCTTCCTTTATGCCTTAGCAATTCGCTTACACGTTCATAAAAATGCCCGTCTGCTTCGGCCCGTTTACCGCCAAATGAATCGAAGGGTTGTGTAGTTTTTTTTACGGAAGAATCCGCCACTTCTAATTTGGCTAACGAGCCTGCAGCTAAAGGAGCATTTAGTCGGAGTGAATCATTAGCTACGGCGTTTGTAAAAGTTGCTTTAATGGCTTGTGTAAAAATGGCCATCGTTTCGCTTACTGCTTTACTATTTTGTGGTATGGTTGCTTTTATCCAATGCAAACCTTTGGGTAAAATACTGTTTTCGTTTGTCATATTTGCTGGCAATGCAAATTTTATTATGCCAGATGTTGTGAGCCCATCCGTATCATCATCCAGCACCTCAAAACCAGTGCGCAATATTTTCCAATTATTGTTTTCAAGATAATACCACTGCACTATTTCTTTTTCCGATTCAGAATCTGCGGTAGCTTCTGCCAATTGAAAAAGCATATTTAAATTGCTGCCAGGTTGTAAATCTTTTAAGCCAATGTACAAAGCTCCTTCATCGCAAAATGTAGGAAACAAATAAGTGCGTGGTTGCTGTAATGCAGTGACAATGGCTTCTTTTTTATATGTGCCTGCGTATGGGTATAAATGAATTAATTCAATATCATCTGTAGTTGCGGAGGCAGTATAATCTAAAGAAATATTTTTAATGATTGGTGTCCATGGTTCGTTGGGAATGATTGCTTGAAAATTGTCTATATCGTTTATGATACCTGTAATACCGCCTATTTTAGAATTTAAATCACTAACATCTCCCGTTAAATTTTTACCAGTAAACGGTATAGGAAAAGCACTTGATGGTAAAATTGTTTTCCGAATGTCATCTGCATTTGATGACCCAATATTTCCAGTGCCTACATTACCTGCTTTATTTTTTATCCCATTAGGAATATCATTTACATCTTTTTCTACACGCATAGCAATTGTAGAAGCATTATTCAATTCATTAACAATAGCATCAGTATCGAAGACTATCAAACCTCCTATACTGGAATCATAATATATCGCATCTTCTAATGGATCTTTTGTGGGTAATTTCCCCAATGCCATCATTTGCCTAGCTAATACATAAGAATAAGCTTTGTGGCAAAAATCTTGATTTTGTAAATTAATTTTTATAAATCCATTTTTAGAATTTACATCAAAATTAGTTTGCTTATTACTGTTTATTTTGTATGCAGGTGTTAACGTGAAAAAATTATTTTTTAATAATATAGTTTGTGAAATAACTTGAGTGTCTTTCGTGCAAAATGATAAAGTGCTGTTATCTGCAAATAATTTTCGGTCATTATAGTTTTGGCCTTGTATATTTATTAGTTGCGTGGCAAACGGAACTGCATGTGCATTTTCTCTTACCCATTTTCCATCTTGCAATACCGATAAATTAATAAGGAAGTTATCTTTATCCAATCCAAATTGTCCTGCACGTTTTAAATATGCTTTATAGTAATCATGAAAATCTGTTGGCAAGTCTTTCCATTCAATATTAATGCAGAAGTCTCCCCATTTTTTGTCAAGCACTTCTTTGCTACCTATGTAAAAATTTGGTCCTATTAAATTGGGGTTTGGTATTGATGTATTCGTTTTTATATCAAAATCTACTACATCTGGTCTTGTGCCAAAAGGATACACAGGGCCGTTTACATCCTGTACACTTTCGTCGTTTTGTACAATAAAGTTTTTTACCCCACATACTTTTACATCAATTTTAGAAGAATCTAGCACAATGACATTTCTAAAAAAGTGATACAAAGAAATTGCTTGGTTAGTTTCTTTTGATTCTTTTTCGCAGCACTCCCCTCTGGCAGTTCCCTGTACAGATTTAAAAAGTTTTATTCTATCATCCAACTCAATTTTTACAACCGGCCATTCATTTCCAATATCTTCTTTTAATTTTTTAGCATCGTAAAAAGTAATAGCTTTTTGGTCAGGTAAAACTGTTGCTTTTATAGTAATGGTAACGTTCGTGCTTCCTGGCAATGCCGGTAACATTGTAATTTCTAAAAATTCGTTCGGCTTTGTTTCATCTGCCTTTGGGTAAATCCATTCATCAGCTCCGCTAAAAGCTACATTCAATATTTTTAATGGTTTAATAATATCTGCCATCAACAAGCGTTCATCTTTGTTGAATATATCTTCATAACCAGTTTGTATGCCCATCGTTTTTGAGGGAATAGTTATTTCATATAATTTTTCTTCTACTAGGCAGTAACATAATTTTTCTTCGCCCGCAATTTGTTTTTTTATTAAAAGTTTTAAAAGTTTGTCAAGCGTTGCTTTGCTAATACCTTTTTTTATGGCTGCCGCAATACTTTCTCGGTTAATGTAATAAAATGTTTCATTTAGTTTATCTGCAATATCTTTTACGAAATTGGTAGCATTTGCAAAATTTGGATACACTGGTTTTACTGCTGCTAGAGTTGTACCTGGTAAATTATTTTCTTCGCAGCATGGTTTATTGTTGGATATTTGTGTAGTTACAGAGCCACAATAATTTCTATTCAGCTCGCAGTTAAGTGTAATAGTAATTTCTCTTTTTCCTTCATTTAAAAGCAAAACTGGCGATGCTAATACAAAACCAATTCTTGCATTTGGGTAAGGCTTTATAAATTTATTTTCGGGGTCAATATATTTGCTATACTTGGCTCCCATTGTAGGCCAACTTGCCGTTTCAGCATCTTCAAATTCCTTTTCAACTCCATCAGATTTTTCCGCATCAGGTGCCATATATACGGCTTCTAAATAAGTGCTATTCCCATGGGTGTTATTATTTAAAAAAAGCGTTTTCTTTTCTGCAACCTGCGTTTTGTTCACTATAATTTCATCGTCTGTAGCAAATAATATTTCTGCTTTATTATTATCCTTTCCGTCTTTTAATAACAATCCTTTTTTTAATAAATATTTATCCAGTTGCTTTTGTATTTCAAATACAATGTGTGCTTTATCTGCTAGTGCATCTTTTGCTTGTAAATTTAAAACGTTCTTATAAAAAAAATCGAGGTGCTTTTTTGTAAACCCATTCATATCATCTTGCAAATGCTTGAAGAGTTTTAAAAAAGAAAATAATATGGCAAGATGTGGCGGGTGCAATTTTTTTAATTCTTCTTTCAATGGAAAAAATGCCTGATCCATACTCAAAGCAGCACTATCGGTGAACACCTGCATAACACCTGTAAATGCAACCATTACTGTATTTATTTCCTGCTGCAATGCAATCAATCTTTCTTTGTTGTTTTTGCCAAGTGCTTTAAAAGCTTCATTTGTATAATTTGAATAAAGAACTGTTACATCAATACCCCAAATATTAGCTTCGTTTTTTACAAGCTTATCAAAATTAAGCGGCGTTACACAAAACCATTTTACCGCAGCATTGTCAATTACTATAAATTTTTTTACAGTCTCTTTAAGTTTATCTTTTATTAATTTATTTAGTAATAATTCAAATGGTAAACCACTATCTACAAACTGCTTCTGCCATTTATTTATAGGCAATATCATATTGTTGTAAACATATTGCAATAGTAACTGTAGTGCCTTTTTAGTAGGTTTTTTTGTAAACAGTTTATTGTATTGAGATATTTTATTACCAATTTTTTTTTGATCGTATTTTATAATTTCAGTTAATGTAAATGGTAAACTTTTTTCAAAAAATGGTTTCCAGTTTTTAATGGTATTATCTTCATCATAAAAATTAATATGAGGAGATAGTTTTATAAAGTAATCCAATAAATCTGCTGTAGTACGTCCATCAATTTTAGCATTGCTATTCAATAAATCATCCATTACCCGTTGGCTTTGGCTCACTCCAGGGTCGTTTTGAAAAGGATGTATAATTGTTTTGCAATTCATTTTTTGTAAATAGTTTTTTAATTTATTTAAACAGGTTTCAATGCTTCGTTTTTGTAATAATCATATACATAATTAAATCTGGAGTTTGTGCCAGGTATGGTATAATCTATGCTTATCACAAATCTGCCTTCTATCAAATCAAAAGAATCATCGTTTGTTACGGTAATTTTTTCAGCAATAATTCTTGGCTCATAATAAAGGATGGCATTTTTCACCCTATCCTTTATATATCCAATAACGGAACTATTCAACCCTTCAAAAATATAATCAGTAAGGTCGCAGCCATACTTTGGCTGCATCACTCTTTCACCCAACGAAGTTGATAAAAGAATATTTAGGCTTTCCTTAATATCATCTTCGCCACTTACCATTGTTACCGATGCAGACTCATGGTTAAATGATGGTGGAAAAGCCCAGCCTGTTCCCCAAAAAGAATTACTTGTATTACTCATTTTTTATTTTTATTTTTTATCCGCCAATTTGTACTGTAGGAAACCCCGCTACAATTACTCCTCCATGCGATGTTAAATCTCCCTGCCTTGCTGCTGGTTTGCCACCAATCAAAACTGTGCTCGATCCTTTTACAATTGTGTCGGGTGGACCAACGCATACCAACAAATCTCCCACAACTGCTGCGGGCATGCTACCTATCAAAACTGTTGGCACACCTGCACCAATAATGGGACCGCCCACGTGAGGTACAGGTCCCGTAAACATTGGGCATGTATGCATATCTGTTATTCTTGCTGCTGACGGCATTTTTTTCTAATTTATTTTTACCAACGATCCTGTTATTTCTGTTATACCCGATGCTTTTAAATTTGACATGGCACCTTCCAAAGCAAGGGTACCATCGGCTTTTACCGATAACGAAACTGCTCCTATTGTTAAACTTGCACCTGCAGAAAGCGTAAGGTTTACACCTGCTTTTATTTCAACATTCAGCGGACTATCCAATGTTATACCAGAGCTATTCATCGTTACTTTGTTATCGTTCTGGTCTTTTATTTCTATCATTGTTCCCTGCTCATCAAGCTTAATACTATTGCCTGCGGGAGTATCTATCGTAATTGTTTTTGTATCATCATTAAAATGAATACGCATATTACTTCTTGTAAAAATTCCTTTTTCGTGGTTGGTATCTGTTAGGCTTAGTGGAGCAGGTTTTGCACTGCTGTGCAACATGCCCAACATAACTGCATGACGTGGGTCAGCATTTATGAAACCTACAATTACCTCATCATCTATCTCTGGCATAAAAAATGCGCCTCTATTTTGTCCTGCATCTAAGCTCGCAACTCGTATCCATATTCCTTCTGCATTGTTATCTATCACAGGTATCTTTACTAAAATTCTATCTTCGCCATCAGGGTCACTTTGTAGTTGAACTACTTTTCCTATTTGCAAACCATGTATAGAGCTTAACAAACCTGCTGATAATAAATCATCCGCATCGGGGTGAAGGTTTGAAAATCTTTTAGGGTCCAAACCAAATTGAATATGTGTGTACCATGTACCATCAGCAACAGATTGCGTTACTGCCGTTACATACGCATTGCCATTAAACCTATTTCCAACACCAGCAAGTGTAAGCATGTCGCCAGTTTTTATGCCTGCAAAACCTGTAACCCTTGCTCTGCCTCTTATTTTTGCAAGCCTGCTTCTAAGCATCACTCCGTCCACCCAAGTTTTCAATTCTTGTTCTTGCAAATGACCACTATGTTGTAATAAATATTTATTAAGATTTATTGTATCTGCCAATGTGCTGCTACTAACATTTCCATGTTGCGCAAAAGAAGATACTTCGTTTGCTTCTGCTGTAAATAAATTTTGGTTTGCATAATCCCATGAAGTGGCTTCCACATTTTTCCATTGATATCTTGCATCCATTTCTGCTTCAAATTCTATGATGGATGAGCCATACGTAACCTGTAAAACTGAAGCCGTACTCGTATCTGGTTTATTTATTTTTATAGTACCATCGTTTGAATGCATGAGCATTCCATTTGCTTCGGCACGCAACAACATAAAATCCCAATCGCTCATGCTATGTTGTACCAATTCTTTGTGTGTAATAGATGTAGTTTCTGGATCGCTTTGCAAACCTTGGTATTTACCTATCAGTTCATCAAAAACCTGACTGTCTTTTACATTTTCAAAATAATGGCTATGTCTGCCAATGGTCATTTTCACTGCTTCATCGCTACAATCTATTTGTAATTCTGCTGCACCACTTTCTTTTATTTTGATTGCGTGTTTTGTAATAATGCCTTTAAATTGTTGTGCATTGGTGCTATCAAAACCTAGTTTTATTTTTATTTTCTTTCCGGGTAAAAAATCATCCGTGTCACTCACTTCAAAATTTCTTAATGCAGCATCTCCATCTCTCAATATTATTTTTGCTAATGAAATACGGTTCACCTCTTTTATAATAGAAATACTCAATACCTGATATGATGGATTAATTTCGGCATCGTTTACCAAAATATTAAAACTGACAACATCGTGTGTAGAAGGGTTTGGTATAAGCGACTTCTCCATTAAATTTCATTTTTATCAAAAGGTGGAAAATATAATTCAATACCTGGTTTTATATTTCGCATGTTGGTAAGCGAATTTGCTTTGGCTACCTGCAAAAAAAAATTGGAGTCGTTGTAAATTTTATACGTCATTAAATCGAGTCTGTCTGCCTGCTGCACTTTACGATAATGCGTAAGATCTGGCGAAGAAAGCCTTGCTTCTGCTTGTATTTCCTCTCTTGATTTGTGTCGAAGAAAAGTGGCACTAACTTTTACCCTTAGTGGTTTTCCATCAGGTTCAAACAAAGTATAATTCAAATCAAGATTAGAAAGAACACAACGAAAATCTATTTCCGACCCCCAAAAAACAATTAAAAATCTTGGGCGATGAATGTTACCATCCATATTATAAACACAACGCTTCAAATCTTCCAGTTGCTCTTTTACGGGTTTGTTTATGTATCCTTTATTTTCTCCGCCATAACCTTCCATCGTTTTCGTTCCATCCAAATAAAAATCGAGGCGCAACTCTTCTGGTGCGGTAGATTTATAGCGCACTTCACTTCCATCATTACCATGCCCATTTTGTGTATCTACATTTACTCTATAATTTTGGGTAAATGTTTCGGGGTTAATAGGTGTAATAAACATTCTTGAAACATCCTCATTTGTAAAGTCTCTATTTGCAAAAGATTTTATAACGAGCTTCCTCAAACTATTGTTATCGTTCATTTTTTTCTTTTAAAATTTGAAGCACTTTTTCTACGCATAGTTGTACCATTTCTGCTGTGCCAGAAGCTGCGTCTGTTTTACCCGCTTGTGCTGATGAACTTTCTGCATCTGCCGTAACTGTTGCTTTTATTATAAGTTCTCTTATTTCTATAGGCATAAAAATCGGCTTATTAATGATTAAAAAGGAGCTTGTTGTAATTCAGCTCCAATGTTTCTATCAGCACTTCTCCACGTTCTGCATTCAGCTCTCCAAGCTTCCAACTTCTTGGCCATACATTATTTACTACCCAATGCATGAGTGGTTGATGTTCTTCATCCAGCAGCGTTATCTGCACAGTATTTAGTGTTTCAAAATTACCATCGTCAAATGCCTTTTGCAGCCATTTCGTTACACCCGATAATGCAGGCGAAAGCAATCCTCTCTTTAAAACCAATGGTCCGTATTTTCTTCGGGTAGGCACTATATGTTCGTAATGGTTTTCGCCACCTTCTTTTATTGTTTCTGTATCTACTGTACCATCTAAACCAGTAACCGATTGAAATTTTACATCAACCGATTTTGCTCCAGCTAAAGCAAAGCTTACCGAAAAATGAAAGTTTACCGATTGATAAGGATTGTCTGCCATTTTATTTTTCGATTAATTTATTTTGCCTCCACTATAGATAATCCTTCATGCACCAGCACCATGGTTTCTATGGCTACTTCATTGCCATCTGCCTTAAGATCGGTAGATGTAATTTTGGTGGGCCAAGCTTTTGCAAGCGTCCAAGTAATGATGGGTTGATGCTCTTCATCCAGCAATTTGATAGTAACATCTTTCCGAAATTTCGCCTTGCCTTCTTGAAACATGAAAGTTCTTCTCCACTCTTCAAAAAATTTGAAGTTGCCCAAAAAGGTACCACGCTTTAAAGTGATGTCGGTATATTTTGTAAGCCCAGGCTGTTTGCTTTTATGATAAGCAGGGCTACTTCCCTCACGATACTCAATGGGTGTTGTTTCAAAATCTAAGCCACTAACTTCGGTAAAACCAATACGGTTTTCATCTCCACCCCATTCTACTTGAAAATGAAATTTTGGAAGTGGGTAATTTTTTTTTGGATCGTCTGCCATGGTTGTAAATTTTTAGTTTAAAAAATTAGTTACATTTATTTTTTACTTCTTCTATTGCTTTTTCAAGACTTTGTTTGCATGCCTGTAAACCATCTCTTTCGTGTTTGGCTTTGTCTAGTTCTGTTTTCAATTTTTCTACTTCAGC
>JAYSOC010000291.1:0-4209 GCA_043723285.1 Ferruginibacter sp.
GCTTCTAGGTTTAAAGCAAATACATCATTCATTGTTTCATCTGTTGTATTAGAATTTGAAGAAGCCGCAAACGATGAAGTAAAAACAGCTGCTTTACTATTTTGTTGTACTTGCGTAAGTGTTCTGTAACCTACAGAAGGCGTAATGTAATATGATACACTTCCAAATTCTTTCAATTTGTTTATGCGAGGTTTATTTTTAAAAGCGTAATCTTCTGTCCAAGATTTTTCTTCGTAGTTAATGGCAGTATTTTTTACAATTGCATCTTTTAATAGAGCAATATTATTTTTTGCAATTGTTTTTGGTTCGGCATCATTTTCTATAACAGCAACAATGGTATTATTTTTAACAGAACTATTTTCATTAATTGGCTCAATATTTTTTTCTTCTGTAATAATTGAAACTACATTTTTTTCCTCGCCAACAACAGCAACTTCACTCAATTTTTGTGTTTCCTTTTCCGTAGTATTTTTTGCAATACTACTAATCATTTTAAGATTCAAATCATCATCATTAACCAAAATATTTTTTGCAGTAGTTGTATTATTGGCAGAAAGTATTGAAGAAGCCTTTGTTATTTGAGAAGAAATAAATTGTGAATTATCGGTATTGGTATTATTATTTCTTTGTGCAGCTATTGTGTAATTATTTGAAAGTTGTGTAGAAATATTTTTAGCAGCAACCGAAACAATATTTTGTACAACATTATTTTTTTCGGTAGAAGCCAATGTAGCACTTGCCAATAAATTTTCTTCCGTATTTTTTCTTGCAGAGTTGTTTATCGAATTATTATTGGCAACACCAACATACATAATGCATGTAAGAATAAGCATACACACAGCAATAGACGGCCATCTTCTATCGGGGTGCATATTGTTGTATATGCCATGCCAAACTTTCCGAGCGGGAATCATCTTAAAATCTTCGATGCTGTTTCTCAGAAATTGTTCAAAATTATTATTGTTGTTTATGTTTTCCATTCTCCATTAAAACCTTAATCGTAATTTATTTTACTGCCGCTGTTTTTATATAGTTGTTTTTGTATTGAGCTTTATCCATAATATTTCTCTTTACCAATATTTCTTCTAGCATTGCTTTTGCTCTGGTGTATTGGCTTCTGCTTGTGCTTTCTCCTATCTCCAGCATTTCGCCAATTTCTTTGTGCGAATATCCTTCTATAGCATACAAGTTTAAAACCGTTCTATAACCCAATGGCAAAGAACGAATACACTCTACTATTTGTTTGGCTTGCAAAAGGCTTGGTACTAAATCTTCGTTGGTATGAAAACTATGGGCATGTATTAAATCGACCGTGTCAGCAAATTTTTTATTCTTCTTCAACACGTTTATGCAAGTATGCACAATTACACGCCGTATCCATCCCTCAAGCGAGCCTTCGTTTCTGTATTGACTAAGTTGGGTAAATATTTTTATAAAACCCTCTTGCAACATATCTTCCGCATCTTCTCTACTCTTTGCAAAACGATAGCAAACACCAAGCATACGAGGACTAAAGCGGTCATAAAATGCCTCCTGCGCAGCAGCATTGTTTCTGATACTTCCCGTAAGCATTTGCTCTTCGGTCATAAATAATGTTTTTTTACCTCATAAATATAGGCAATTTTATTTGTATAAGTGCTGCTTTGGCCATAAATCTGCTACCAATATCTTGCAGCCTTGCTAAATACTTGAACTTGAACAATGTTTATTGAGTATTGCGTTGTTTTAAAAGTTTTAATTTTATTGTCCGAGCAAAGAAGCAGCTATGGTCAGCTTCATTGGCGTCGCACATTTCATCTTTATCTCTTTATTCATCTTTTATTATGCAATAGATTGTGCATTAGGCAAACTAATTTAAGCGAATGGTTAGCGGGGGGACAAGAACGAAGGTGGGGCTGAATTTAAGGGATGCCAACTTTCTGTCTTGGCGGGGTTTTCGCACTTAGAGATTACAAATTATAAAAATGCTTGCTGCGAAACCCCGACATATTGGTAAAGCTTGATTTTTCTTAGTCTAAAACAACTCCTTCTTAAACGACTTTTTGTACATGAATTACCACACGGTTTGTAAGACTGGGTGTATAATAATTTGTGATTCTTTTTAGCGTCGGGGTTTCACGAGTGATTCTTTTATACTTCAAGGTTTATGCTTGTGAAAACCCCGCCGAAACGGAAAACTAATTTAAGCGAATGGTTAAGTGGGTACAAGAACGAAGGCTGGGGCAAAACCACTACTATACGCTATAGCTTACCTATCACTGCAAAACGAGCAGCCATAAGCATAACAAGTATAGAAGGTGTAAAAATAAAAACCTTTACCCTAAATAATAAAAACGGCGAAGCCCTAAATATTAATGGTGGCGTACTTACCGCAGGCACATACAAATACATGCTAGTGGTAGTTGATGTGATGGTGGATTCTAAGAAAATGATTTTCACGAAATAAAAATTTTCTTATAACAAAAATGCCGACATGTTTTGTGTCGGCATTTTTAAAGATATTGATAGTCTCTATGGAAAAGTTAAATCAAAATAACCTCCTGTTATTGTTTTTATTCCTGTTCCTCCATTTTCTTTAAGTGCTCCAGCAAAAGTTCCTTTTACCCTTGTTCCAGATGCTCCCATTGGGCCAGTTTTGCTTGTAATCGTTACACTAAATGCAGGTGTGGGATTTGTATTACCAGTTAATGATATAAAATCAACGTTACCACCATCTGTATATTGCCCACCTACCAATATTGCAGGTCCTTGATTTACATTATAATTTCCAACAGGTATATCCCCTGTTGTCATGTTTCCAACTCCAAATTGAATTGCCTCTGGGAAAACAAGACTATTGTCACTAGACATAAGTACAGCTGTGTAGCCAGGGAATGATGTATTATCAATTTGTATAGCAGGTAGCAAATCGAAATCAATAAACATACCATTTACAGTTGCAGAGACAGAATCAGTCGCTCCACCTCCACCTGTACCGGGTTGTATAGTTATGTTAAAGCCACAAATATTTGAAGGACTTGTAAACAATGGATATGGAAAGGTTCCTGAATTAGTAGGAGTACCAGTAGCAATTAAAGTGATAGAAGTGGTAGCGGCAGTTAAATTACCTGTTGCGGAAAATTGTATACCCTGAAATTGTCCTGTAGTAAGTGTAAATGTGCCTGGAGTTTGCACAGTTATAGCAACAACCACTGTATTACCTACGCATGATACACCCTGAGTAAAAGTTCCATTAACAGTCACATTGCATTGTCCAGTTGTACTTCCTATTGTATAAGCTGCAGTTCCTGTTCCACCGCCAGCAGTATAAGTCACACTCACATTAGTGCAAAAAACTGTACCACCAGTAGCAGTATAGTTAAATGAACCAGCTGCTGTTGGGGTGTTGTTTAATGGGTTTGCATATAAATCTACATTTTGTGTTGTTGCTGTGGTAAAGATACCAGCACCTATGTATGAAACGCCGTTTACAGTATTAGTAGTAATAGAATAAGACCCAGTAGTAGCAGGTGTAACACTTAGTGTAATTTTACTAGCTGCTGTAAGAGCCGTACCTGCTTGAAATGTTCCTGTTTGAGTAGCTGCCGTAGCACAATTTATGGTATATACAGCAGGAGTAGGGGCAGCTTGTACATTTAAGCCAAACCCACAACTACTTGCTACTGGTGTTGTAGTGCTAAATGTGTAATTTATCATACCTGCGGGCGGAGCTGGAGTACCAGTTGCACCAAGTACAATTGGTTGATTATTGCCTACAGCCAACGAACCAGTCCCCGAAAAAGTTAGCCCACCGGCAACATTTGTTGTTAAAGTATATGTACCAGCTTGAGTAACGTTTACCAAAAGCGTCATAGTATTTACAGCAGGTATTGTGGGAATGCCTACAAAAAAATTAGGGGTTTGTGTTGCACCCGTGCAAGCAGCAGCATTAGGAAAAGTAAATACCGCAGTAGTAGTTCCACCGCCGACAGTACCAATAGTTACATTTGTTGCAAAATCGCAAGTAGAGCCAGCATAACTTACCACAAAATTATCAGTACCAGCTGCTATTGGCTTACCTGTACCAAATAAACGAACAGTATTTAAACCAGTAACTGCTGCTGCACCAGCCGCTCTAAAATAATAACCATTTACGGTATCGGTGTTAATAATATACACACCTACTTGGGTAAAATTTATTTGTACATCTACAAAATTTGTAGCATTAAT
>JAYSOC010000292.1:0-4205 GCA_043723285.1 Ferruginibacter sp.
CACTAAAATAATGCACCCTGCTTTTTTCTTCGCCCTTGGTTAAGTTGTATTCTTTATCCCTGGTAATACCTGTTACATTAAACCTTTTAGCAAAGCTTACCCCGGATTTACCATCTACATAAATCATATTGTAAGTAGTGCGTTCATCATTTTTTTGAAACACAGCAATGTGAATAATGTCTTTACCAATAAAGGCTTTATCACAAACTTTTACCACTTTCATTATACCAGTTTTGGTAAATGCAATGATGTCGTCGAAGTCAGAAACTTCCGCTATTAATTCATCTTTTTTTAGCCCTGTGCCAACAAAACCATCTGCATAATTTACATACAATTTTGTATTGGCAATGGCCACCGTTTTGGCTTGTATAGTATCAAATTGTTTAATTTCTGTTTTGCGTTCCCTGCCTTTACCGAATTTTTTCAACAGGTTTTCGTAGTAGGCAATGGCATATTCTGTAAGGTGTTCCAGATCGTATTTAACCTGTGCAATATCTGCTTCCAGACCTTTGATCTGTTCATTTAATTCATCAATATCCAGTTTGTAAATACGGCGAACGGGTTTCTCCGTAAGCTTTACAATATCTTCTCTTGTGATATCTCTGCGCAATAATTTTTTGAATGGTGCAAAAGCTGTATCAATCGCTTCCAGTACTTTTTCCCAGTTGACATGTTTTTGCTCGAGCTCTTTATAAATCTTCTCTTCAAAAAATATTTTTTCTAACGAAGTATAATGCCATTTCTCCTGCAGTTCTCCCAGTTTAATTTCAAGCTCTCTCTTCAACAGCTCTTTTGTATTATCAGCAGCCGATTTTAATAACTCAGTAGCTCCCAAAAAACGGGGTTTATTCCCTGCAATTACGCAGGCGTTGGGCGAAATACTTACCTCACAATCCGTGAAGGCATACAAGGCATCGATGGTAATATCTGGAGAAATACCAGCAGCCAATTCAACTGTGATTTCAACGTCAGCAGCAGTTAAATCTGTTACTTTCTTAATTTTTATTTTACCATTGTCGTTAGCTTTTACAATGCTCTCCATTAAATTGGTGGTGGTTACTCCAAATGGGACACTTTTTATTACAAGCGTTTTCTTATCTACTTCTTCAATAATGGCTCTTACACGTATTTTTCCACCACGCTTGCCATCATTGTAATTGCTCGCATCCATTATACCACCGGTCAAAAAATCAGGCAACAATTCAAATTTACGCCCACGCAAATATTTTATGGATGCTTCTATGAGTTCGCAAAAATTATGTGGAAGAATTTTTGTAGCCAAACCAACTGCAATACCTTCTGCTCCTTGTGCAAGTAGCAAAGGAAATTTCATGGGCAACGTTATTGGCTCATTTTTTCTACCATCATAACTCAATTGATTGTTGGTAGTCTTATTATTAAAAGCAACCTCCAGCGCAAACTTACTCAAGCGTGCCTCTATGTACCTAGGTGCAGCGGCGTCATCACCAGTGCGCACATCACCCCAGTTACCTTGGGTTTCTATCAATAAATCTTTTTGCCCAAGGTTTACCAATGCATCGCCAATGCTCATATCGCCATGCGGATGATACTGCATGGTTTGCCCAATAATATTGGCCACTTTATTAAAACGCCCGTCATCCATTTCCTTCATAGCATGAAGTATGCGACGTTGCACTGGTTTTAAACCATCTTCAATTGCGGGTACGGCACGCTCCAATATTACATAGCTGGCATAATCCAAAAACCATGTTTTGTATTGGCCGCCGATGCCGGTGTTACTGTGTTGGTACTCTTCTTTTTGTGCTTTTGCCATTTTTAGTTTCTTCTAATTCGAGATTTATTAAAACAAATGCTCAATATTCAATGTTCAATAAACAATTCTCAAATCTTTTAATGCAATCATCATTATAAAATTCAAACATTTAAGAAGTTGAGCTATTTTGTTTAATATTCTTTATTTCAATTTATTATTTCTACTTCTTGTTTTCTTTATTCTGTTTTGCTGTAATAATACTCTTTGCAATTATTGCAATAAGTTCTTCTGTTTCATTATAAATTCCTTCTAGTTTTTTAATTGGCTCTATAAATTCATTTTTAATAATCACTTTTAAAGCAGTTCTACATTCTTTCAATTCTTTTAAAACCACGCACATCTTATGTATAAAGTCGTTTGTAGATTCCGCTGCTTTTGCCTCTCCATAATTAAATGTGGGAGAATTACAAGTTCTAATTAATTGCCCCGCTATATAATTTCCTGCTCTGTTATTTGGCAAATTCTCAACTACATCTATCATCCTACATGTAAAATCTACAAATCTATCTTCTAATTCATAAATTTTTGAAGACATAAACAATAATTAGTTTCTTAATTAAATTCAATCCTATTCAAAATAAACTACCGAGTTTTACAATTTGAAAATTGAACATCGAGCATTGATTATTGAAAATTTTCCTTCTTAATTAAACACAATCCTATTCAAAATAAACCATCGAGTTTAACAATTTGAACATTGAACATTGAACATTGCTTATTGAACATTTTTCTTAAAAATCATCACCCTAACTTAAACTCCAAATCCTTCAGATTCTTCACACCTCCCTGCATTTCAAAAATCTGTTGTGCAGCCAATGTTTTCAGCCTCCATAACAAATACGCATCACCTGTTGTGTTTTTTGCTTTACTCAAAAAGTTATTTATAATTTTTGTAGCTTTTTGCCACTCTCCTGTTACATATTTTTTTAACTCGGCATCATAATAATCATAATCCATTTGCAGTAATTTTTTCCCGCCTTCCAATAAGCGCACGCCTTTGTTTTCTTCACAAATTTTTGTCCATTCATCAGGGTCCACTTCAAATTCGCTTGGCGAAATTTCTCTTGCCAATTTTTTTGCTTTCAAAAATTCTTTTGCAGGTATTTGGTGCAACCAATCAGGGTAAAAAATATTTCCCTTTTCATTTATAAAAGGCAAATTATTTAGGTACAAAATAAACACCCTGTTTTGAAACTCCTTCATGTAATGCAACAACCAATAATAGCCACACACATCATGTTTATTTTGTGCTGCCCATATCCAAATGGTTTCTTCTTCATCTCTTCTCAATGTGCCAACCAATGTTGCTGCGGTTTTATAATCATCTACATCGCCGCTTTCTACACTGCCTTCATAGTCGCCACCAATAAGCACTTCATGCCACCATCTTCTTCTATCTTCAATACCTTCACCTACGTAAATATTGTTTAGCGGTCCAACAGCATAATCATCTTTTATTTGTATTACTTCTCCTTGTAATGTTTCATCTAATGCTATTGCTTCTTGCAGTACTTTTATATCTGCCTCATTAAAAACTATATGTATCATTTATATAAAATTATTTTTTTTGTATTAAATAATAAACACAACTCGTAAAAAAATTCCTCATCCATGGAATGGCTTTTACCAATCCAAATTGTTTCTTTGGCTTCATCCCAAATTTGTATTCATAAATAGGGTTTATCAAATAATGTGTCTTGCACAAAATATTAAATCCTGTTTGTTTCGAAATTCTTTCAAAACGCTCAATAGAAATTCCTGTTTCTTTTATCTCTATAAAAAATGCCCAATGCTCACCATTTACTTTCAAAATCCATTTGTACAAAAAAGTAGGTAGCAAATGATAGTAAGGCATTTTAGCCATCCACTTGCCTGTAGCCATTTGTTGGTGCCCACCGTAAGGCATTTGCCATGGTGGAAAGCCAAAAAATATTACGCCTTTTTTCGTAAGCAATGTTTGCATATAAGCCATCAATTTTGGTTGATCATGTATATGTTCTATCACATCTTTCAGCACAATAATATCAAACGCTCCACCAAGTTCTTCCACAGTAGTATCATAAATATCTTTTGAAAAAAAAGTTATTTTACCAGTAGCCAAATCATCTACCAACCACAATCGTGCATTTACCAAGCGAGTTTCTTCCATTTCTACACCTACTCCTGCACAACCCTTATTCACAAAGGCTTTTAGAACGCCGCCTTCGCCGCAGCCAATTTCTAACACACGCATACCTGCATGTATGGTAAACTTTTCTTCAATAAAAGGCAACACATATTTTTCTGCATTCAAAATCTGCATATCAAAATATCCCTTTCTATCTTTATGAAATTCAAACATTTTTTGTTTCACGCAAAGATGCAACGATAACTGCGATACAACGGCAGCTGTTTAATTACACTTTTAATT
>JAYSOC010000293.1:0-4196 GCA_043723285.1 Ferruginibacter sp.
TATGATAGCGAAAAGTTTTTTGCTAAAGATGCCATTTATAAAAAATTACCAGGCTGTTGTAAATACGAAAGACCAATAAAAGCCAAAGTAAAAAAATAACACATTGTAAAAAATAAAAAAGTAAAAAATGTTAAACAAAGTGAAATACCGCTCTGCGGTAAAAAAAATAATTTTAGTAATACAAATATGTTTTTGTGCTTTAGTAACTAATGCTCAAATAACAAAAGTAGAAATAATGGCTACAGGCCTTACTTGCTCTATGTGTAGCAATGCTATTAATAAGCAGTTAAAAACATTAACCGAAGTAGAAAAAGTAGATATTGATTTAAATAAAAATCTATTTGTAGTAACCTTAAAAGCAGATAATAAACTTACGCCAAAAACTTTTAAAGATAAAGTAGAAAAGGCAGGTTTTTTTATTGGCTCAATGGTGCTTTCTGTAAATTTTGCAAATCAAAATGTAGAAGACAACAAGCAAATAGATAACTATATTTTTATTGATACGAAGGCACAAACGTTGAATGGGTTGGCCAAAGTAAAAGTATTGGATAAGGGCTATGTTACTGCAAAAGAGTATAAAAAATTAGCTAAAACTTTTGTAAAATATCAAACGTATGCTAAAGGCGGCGAAGGAATTTTTCATTTAAAAGCAATTTAAAATGAAAAAATATTTTCTATTTATTTTATTGGGTATATCATTACAAATAAAAGCACAAGAATTATTTGTAATGACGGAGCCTGCAAGCAATATGCCTGCAGGTGCCATTGGTGTAAGAGCAATGAATAGTTTTATGTTTGAAAAGGACGGTACATTAAATTATCATATTATGCCCGAAATAATGTGGGGCGCTACGCAAAAATGGATGTTTCATTTGCAAAGTTTTCATAGCAATAGAAGTACTGGCGGCTTAAAAACAGAAGGCGGTAGTGTGTATGCAAAATATCGTTTTTATAGCAGCGATGAAATGCACAAACATTTTAGAATGGCATTGTATGGAAGGTATAGCAAAAACAGGGCAGACATACACCAAGAAGAAATAGAAACAATGGGGCATAACACTGGTTATGAAGTTGGGATAATTGGTACTAAGTTGGTAAACAAAGTGGCTATAAGTTCATCGCTTAGTTTTGAAAAAGCTTTAAATAATATGCCCGATTATAAATTTCCTACAACACAAAGCAACAATGCAACAAACTATACTTTATCTGTAGGCAAATTAATGTATCCTAAAAAATATACTAGCTTAAAACAAACCAATATAAACTTAATGTGTGAATTTTTAGGACAAGCATTAAATGCAAATGGGAAATCTTATTTGGATGTTGTGCCATCTTTGCAATTTATTATTCGTAGCCAAGCTAGAATAGACTTGGCTTGCCGCAAACAATTGTATAGTACAATGAGTCGTACTGCAGCTAATGGTTTTATGGTAAAATTTGAATACAGTTTTTTTAATGTTACAAAATGAAAAAAAAAATATTTAAATGGCTTTTAAAAAATTATTTGTAAAAAAATGTTGCCAATAATAACTTATTAGCAGCTGTATAAATTTTAATTAATTTGTATTTTTTTTTGAATAGTATAAATATTTTTTGTTCATAATATTGTTGAGATGTTAATATAAACAATATTATTCAAATCTGTGAATGATGTAAACCTTTTTATTAATTGTGTAATAGATACATCAATAGAATAACTAGCTTACTATTTATTGTGAAAATTATTTCACAATAAAAAAAAGTAAGATGAAAAAATATAAATTCAGTTCATTATGGTACATTAAAAAAAATATTTTAATCATAATCATAGGTGTTAATAGTTTTTTAGGATATGGTCAGCAAATGCCAAAAATGTCAATGGATACAGCAGTTGTTAAACATCCTGATATAAATGAAATGAAAGATATCCAAAATGAAGAAATGTTGCCAATGCCATTTTTTACACACATGGGTATGCCATTAAATGTAGGCACATATAACCTGAGAGCAGCAGTTTTACCTACAAAGAATGATGATGAAACAAATACAGAATATGATATTCAGTTTATGACAGGGCTTTCAAAAGTTGTTGGATTACATCTTGGTGCTAAAGGAACATTCGATAATCCAACTTTGGAGGTTATGACCCAATTTTTAGTTTGGAAAAGTAAAAATGGAATGAATGGCTTTTCCCCTTTAATAGAATTTGAATTTCCATTAGGAAAAGAAGCCAGCCGAAACGTTTATACATTGGTTGGTTTTTCAACAACATTTTCAAATTCTAAAATTGCATTTAATCAAGTATTACATTATAGCCCAATAGAAGATTTAGCAGAAGGTAGTATGTCAGTTATAATTAAAGTTTCCAAAAGAATATTTTTTGTTTCCGAAATATTGGGTGTTACTGAAAAAGGCGCTAGCCCTATTTTTAATTTGCTCGGAGGTATAAAGGTTAGAGTATATAAAAATTTCTTGTTCGGGATCGGATATCAACACCCAATTACTACTAATAGAGATTTTTCATCACAATATATTCTTCAGCCTGATTTATTTTGGAAAAGATAAAACCAAAATTAATATGGAACCAAAAAATAATTTTGAAAAATATACCTGCCCAATGCACCCTGAAATAATCCAGGATAAGCGGGGTAATTGCCCTAAGTGCGGAATGACTTTAGTATTAGTAAAAGCCAACACTAAACAATCCCATTCGCAACATCAACATGGTAGTAACCCTGCAATGGGGCATGAGGGACACAATCACAACAGCATGATAGCTGATTTTAAAAAGCGATTTTATGTAGTGCTTTTTCTCACCATTCCCATCATGTTGTTATCGATGATGATTCAACAATTCTTGGGCGTTGATTGGCAGTTTGCAGGTTCGCAATATATACTTTTTGGTTTGTCAACGATTGTATTTTTTTATGGCGGATGGCCATTTTTAAAAGGATTGGTGGATGAAGTAAAAGCCAAAAACCCAGGCATGATGTTTTTAATTGGCTTTGCCATTACAGTAGCTTACGCATACAGCGTAGCCATTGTATTTGATTTGCAAGGCATGGATTTTTTTTGGGAATTGGCAACGCTAATACTCATCATGCTTTTGGGGCATTGGATAGAAATGAAATCGGTAGCAGGCGCATCAAAAGAATTAGAATTATTGGTGCAACTAATGCCTGCAGATGCACACATGGTAATGCCAGATATGGTACATGATGTAAAGACCGACACACTAAAAGAGAACGATATTATTTTAGTAAAACCCGGAGAAAAAGTAGCAGCCGATGGCATAATATTGGAAGGTGAAAGTTACCTCAACGAAAGTATGCTTACTGGTGAAAGCAAACCTGTGCAAAAAGTAAAAGGCGATAAAGTAATTGCAGGTGCAATAAATGGCAACGGCTCTATAAAGGTTACTGTTTCTCACGCAGCAAAAGATTCTTATTTATCACAGGTTATAAAATTGGTGGACGATGCACAAAAATCAAAATCGCAAACACAGTTGTTGGCAGACAAAGCAGCAAGATGGCTAACCATTATTGCATTGGTTACAGGTATTGCTACATTTTTATATTGGTATCTCACAGGGCAATCTTTGGCTTTTGCTATGGAGCGTATGGTAACAGTAATTGTTATTTGTTGCCCACATGCGTTGGGTTTGGCAGTGCCTTTAGTAGTTGCAAAATCAACAGCTTTATCAGCCAAAAATGGCTTACTTATAAAGAATAGAACAGCCTTTGAAAATGCAAGAAAAATAACAACAATGGTTTTTGATAAAACAGGCACATTGACTGTGGGTAAATTTGAAGTGTCGAAAATTGTTTCATTGCAAAAAGAATTTTCGGAGAATGAAATTGTACGACTTGCATCTGCTTTAGAACAAAAATCAGAGCACCCTATAGCAACAGGTATTTTACAAAAAGTAAAAGATTTATCCATCACCATTCCTACAACAGAAAATTTTAATGCCATTACAGGTAAAGGTGTAGAAGCAACTGTAGAGGGTAAAAAAATATTAGTGGTTAGCCCAGGTTATTTAAAAGAAAATAATATAGCCATTCCTGAAGGCTTTACTGCAAACGATACAGAAACAGTTGTCTTTGTAATTATCAATGCTCAGTTGGCAGGTTACATTGCTTTGTCAGATGAAATTCGCCCTGAATCGGCAGAAGCGATAAAGACTTTGAAAGAAAATAATATAAAATCTATTTTGC
>JAYSOC010000294.1:0-10719 GCA_043723285.1 Ferruginibacter sp.
CATTTCTTACGCAAAATATAGCAACGAAGGCAAGGGTTTAGAGCCTTCTGTTTTTATTGCAGAAATACAAGAAGTACATCAATTAGAAGTGGAGCATCCGAGTATTTCAGAAAATGATATGGCAGCATTTAATTTATTACAATTTACCGCACAAGCTCCTGAAATAGCTCATGCAGAAGATGATTTTATTGACGGCTTGCTCAGTAAATTTCAAATGAATGTAACGGCATTAAACAATTATATGAAATGCCCACTGCAGTTTTATTTCAATAATATGATAAGGGTACCGTCGGGTATAAATGAGTCAACAACATTTGGAAGTGCCATACATTTTGCATTAGAAAGGTTGTTTAAAAAAATGCAAGATGGTGGCAAAGAAAAATTTAATGGCAAGGAAGATATGTTTGGCGATTTTGTTTGGTACATGCGCAGGCATAGAGAAAATTTTACCAAAGAATCTTTTGCAAGGCGCATGGAATATGGCGAAGGCGTGCTGTTTAATTATTACGATAAATATATCAATACTTGGAACAAAGTAGTAGCCATAGAAAGAAATATACGAGGCGTGGTGGTAGATGGCGTGCCGCTAAAAGGCAAATTAGATAAATTAGAGTTTGATGGCAAAACGGTAAATGTGGTAGATTATAAAAGTGGCGATATAGAAAAAGCATTACCATCGCTCAAAGGGCCAAATGTTAAAGAGCCCAATGGCGGCAACTATTGGCGGCAGGCAGTTTTCTATAAAATTTTAATAGATAATTATGACCAAAAAGATTGGCAAGTTGTAAGCACCGAATTTGATTTTGTAGAGCCCGATAAAAAGAAAGAATACCGAAAAGAAAAAATTGTAATTACCCCTGAAGATTGCAATATCGTAAAAGAACAAATTGTAACCGCTTGGGAAAAAATACAAGCCAAAGATTTTTATACTGGCTGTGGCAAAGAAGATTGTAGGTGGTGCAATTTTGTAAAGGAAAATGAGCTAGCTATTGAATTACACGATTTGGAAGAAGCAGAACAAACTGACTAAATAGGTAAAGGCTCACGATTTCGTGAGCCTTTACTTTTAATTAGTAACTATTTTCAATCCAATTTTTTTTCAATCTCTTTTTCGTTCTACATTGTTTCTCTCCCCTTCGGGGAGGATAGGAGGGGCTTCTTACTTTCTTTTCGCCTTTATCGTCTCCAAAATCTCCTGTTGTCTTTGTATTTCTTTTAGTTGATCTTCTTGTTGCTTTTTTGTCTTTGCCAAATCGTCTTGATAGTTGTGTATCTTTTTTTCTAAACTAGCAATATCTTCTTGCAAATTTTTATTTTTTTTCTGCGACTTTTCTAATATGATGTTTTGATCTCCAATCATGTTTTCTAAATTCAATGCATCAATAGCTGGTGCCAATTCATTTAAAAAGTCTTTTGCTTTAGCCGCATTATCGGCAGTAGCATTCACATCATTTATATTCATCACCAAAGCTATTACTGTCACTTCTTTTTCTCTTTTGCTTTTTCTATCTACCTGAAAAGCATATTCCATTTGAGTGCTACTAATGCTGCTGATAACAGAATTGTAAGCCACCAAAAAACCCTTGCTGCTTTTTACTTTCAAACCAAGGCGCTCCAATTTATCTTTCAATGTTTTCTCTACTGTTTCTTGTGGGTATTTGTAATCGCAAAAAATAGTTGCTTGGCTTTTCTTAAGATAATCTATTGAGCCATCATAAGCTTGTGCAAAAGAAACTTGAGCAATAACAAATGCTAATAAAAGCGTAAGAATTTTTTTCATAACGGTGTGTTTTTGTTTAAGACGACATTAAAAGTTGTAAGGTTTTCGTTTTAGAATTTTCCGTAAAAAAACAATAATAACATTCTATTGCAATATTATTTTAAAGAGTTGACATTTAGATGTTATTTTTGAAGAAATTATTAAACAAGAGGATGAAACTACGGGTAAATGTTTATTATGGTATTGCGGCATTGGTTTTTGTAGCCATGTCATTATTTACAGGTGGATGCGCCCAAATAGGCTTGCCCACAGGCGGTGCCAAAGATACCATTGCACCAAAATTGATAAAAGCAACCCCAGCATTTGGCAGTAAAAATGTAATCAGCAATAAAATTACCCTCGAGTTTAATGAATATATAGATGTACAAGATCTCACACAAAATCTCATTATCTCACCATTGCAAAATAAAAACCCTTCAATAACAGCCAATCCAAAAACCATTACCTTAAAATTTAAAGATACACTTTTGCCTAATACTACTTACACCATCAATTTTGGCGATGCAGTAAGAGATATAAACGAAGCTAATATTGTAAAAGGATTGTCGTTTACTTTTTCTACTGGTAATGTGTTGGATTCATCAAGCATTTCTGGCAAAGTTATTTTAGCAGAATCAGGCGAGTACGATAGCACATTGGTTGTAATGCTCTATAAAAATGCAGTGGATAGTACGGTTACCAAAAAGAAACCAAATTATATTGCCAAAGTAAAAGGAGATGGCAGTTTCGAATTTAAAAATTTGCCAGCTACTAATTTTAAAATATATGCATTAAAAGATGGCGATGGTGGCAAAACATATAACTCAGGCGCAGAAATATTTGCATTTAATAACGAAGATGTTTCCGCTGCAAGCAACGATAACGTTACGTTATATGCATATGCAGAAAAAAAAGAAGTGCTTAATAATGTAACAACAACTCCTAAAATTGCAAACAACAAAAAATTACGAGCCACCACCAATTTGTCTAGCAATCAAGATTTATTGGAACCGCTTGAAATTAGTTTTAATAACCCACTGAAAACAATTGATAGTTCAAAAATTTACATAACAGATACTTTATATAAAAAAATTACCAGTATAAAATATTCAATAGATAGTACGGCTAAAAAAATATTTTTAGATGTAAAATGGAAGCCCGAAATGCCGCTTGTATTAATTATTGATACATCAGCCGTAAGCGATTCTGTAGGAAATAAGATAGCTAAAAATGATACCATTCGTTTTACCACAAAGCGAATAGAAGATTATGGAAAACTTACACTTCGTTTTAATAATCTTGACGTTACTAAAAATCCAGTACTACAATTTTTAAGTGGCGAAACAGTTAAATATTCATACCCACTTTTTACAAAAGAATGGAATAGCAATATGTTTACTCCTGGTGAATACGGCATAAGGATTTTGTACGATACAGATAAAAATGGCAAATGGACAGCAGGCAGTTACACAAAAAAATTACAGCCCGAAAAAGCGGTTACACTTCCACAAAAATTATCTGTAAGAGCAGATTGGGAAAATGAGCGGGAGATAAATTTGTAAACAAATTTTTTATCTTTTTGGTTACGAGTTGAAAAGCCTTGATTGAGCTTCGGTGGCGACGCTCCGTTCAAATTTTGTTTTTCAATCTGGCTTTTATTGTGCAATGTCATCTCTGAGCGAGAATTAATTTTTTATATTTTCCCGAATTTTGAATCTTCGAGTAATTCCCCTCCTTGGAGGGGTGGCTGCCGAAGGCAGACGGGGTGGGTAAATTACTTTGGCTGCCAAAAGCAGACGGGATGTGATAAAAGCTACAGCAATTACAATTTATCAATCCAACAATTTACTATTTTTGCACCCATGCAATTTTCTTCAAAACTTATTGAAAACGCCGTAAACGAATTTGCCAAGCTACCAGGAATAGGTAAAAAAACCGCCTTGCGTTTGGTATTGCATTTGGTAAAACAAAACGCACAAGAAGTAGATATGTTTAGCCATACCATTGCCAAAATGCGTAACGAAATAAAATTTTGTAAAAAATGTTACAACGTTTCTGATACTACTATTTGTGATATTTGTAATAATACCATTCGCAAGCAAAATTTTATTTGCGTAGTAGAAAACATACGAGATGTAATTGCCATAGAAAACACCCAACAGTTTAATGGTTTGTACCACGTGCTTGGTGGTATTATTTCTCCGTTGGATGGTATTGGACCCGACCAACTAACCATTGATGCATTGGTGAGTAGAATAAAAGAAGAACAAATAGAAGAAGTTATTTTTGCACTCAATCCAAATATACAAGGCGATACTACTATATACTACATTGGTAGAAAGCTAAAAGATGTACAAGTAAAAATTACCACCATTGCCCGTGGCATAGCCTTTGGCGGCGAACTTGAATATGCCGATGAAATGACATTAGCAAAAAGTATTACCAATCGTATTCCTGTAGAAAATTATATTACGGCTTCGTAGTTTTTTGTAGCCACGAATGGCACTAATATCCACGAATGAAAACCATTAGTGAAAATTCGTACCATTCGTGGCTATATTATTTTGTAGTAAACCTTTCATAGCGTACATTTGCACCCGTGCGTAGCAGGATTTGTTTATTGTTCACCTCCGCACATTTTACAAAAGATTGAACTAATAAACGAAATACATTTTCTGCCAAATAAATCTTCGTGCAGATTTGCAAATCGTTTCAATAGTCAATCATATATTTTACGTAACTATTTTTTAAAAGAATAGAAAAAATTGTATATGGATATTAGAGAAATATTAAAAGAAAGAATCCTCATTATTGATGGTGCCATGGGCACTATGATACAGCGCCACAAATTAGAAGAAACAGATTATCGTGGAGAGCGTTTTAAAGATTGGCATACCGATGTAAAAGGTAATAACGATTTGCTTAGTATTACACAGCCTGACATTATACAAGGCATACATGAACAGTATTTGGAAGCTGGTGCAGATATTATTGAAACAAACACATTTAGCAGCACTACTATTGCACAAGCAGATTACGATATGCAAGCTTATGCGTATGAGTTAAACGTAGCATCAGCAAAGTGTGCAAGAGCAGCAGCAGATAAATACACAGCAATGAATCCCGATAAACCACGCTTTGTTGCAGGTGCTATTGGGCCATTAAATAAAACATTGTCGCTTTCGCCCGATGTAAATAACCCTGGTTTTAGAGCTGTAACTTTTGATGAAGTAGCAGAAGCTTATACCGAACAAATTAGCGGATTGGTAGATGGCGGTGTAGATATTATTTTGATAGAAACTATTTTTGATACGCTGAATGCAAAGGCAGCTATTTATGCAACGAAAAATTATTTTAGAAAAGAAAACAAGCCCGAACTTCCGATAATGATTTCGGGTACTATCACCGATGCATCTGGACGCACATTAAGCGGACAAACTTTAGAATCATTTTATATTTCGGTAATGCATGCAGCACCATTAAGTGTAGGGCTTAACTGTGCATTGGGTGCGCAAGAAATGCGCCCACATGTGGAAGAGCTTTCGCAAATTGCAGGATGCTTTACATCGGCATATCCAAATGCGGGCTTGCCCAATGCCTTTGGTGAATACGATGAACAACCACACGAAACAGCACATATTATAGAAGAGTGGGCTAAAGAAGGGTGGTTAAATATTGTTGGTGGTTGCTGTGGTACAACACCTGACCATATAAAACATATTGCAGACGCAGTGAAGAATTTTAGGCCAAGGGTTATGCCTGAGCTGGAAGCAGTTTAACCACAAAGAACACAAAGATTTTACACAAAGAACACTAGATATTTATGACTGAAAATGAATTGTCAAAAATTGTTTTTGAGTGTGGGCTAAAAGTTCACAGAACTTTAGGGGCAGGCTTACTAGAAAGTGCTTACCAAGAATGTTTATATTATGAAGTTTCTAAATCAGGAGTTTCTGTTGAAAAACAAAAAGGACTTCCTTTAGTCTATAATGAAATAAAATTAGATATTGGCTACAGGCTTGATTTAATACTGGAAAATAAATTAATTGTAGAAATAAAAGCTGTTGAAGCATTAGCAGATATTCATATGGCACAAATTCTTACATATTTAAAGTTGTCAGGTTGCAAACTTGGCCTATTAATAAATTTTAATACTGTGCTTTTTAAAGATGGAGTAAAAAGAGTAATAAATGGCACCTTGTAAAAATTGTCATTAAACAAAAAAATAGAATTGATAATAAATCCCTTTGTGAACTTAGTGAAATCTTTTGTGTCCTTTGTGGTAAAATAAATAAAAAATCCTTTGTGACCTTAGTGTAAAATCTTTGTGTCCTTTGTGGTAAAAAATAGAAAATGAATACAATACATCCATATTTACGACTAAGCGGTTTAGAACCATTAATTGTACGCCCCGAAACAAATTTTATAAACGTTGGTGAAAGAACAAACGTAACAGGTAGCAAAAAATTTGCACGCCTTATAAAAGATGGTTTGTATGAAGAAGCCCTGTCTGTAGCACGCCAACAAGTAGAGGGCGGCGCACAAATTATCGACATCAATATGGATGATGCCATGCTTGAAGGCGTGGAAGCGATGCGTACGTTTTTAAACTTGGTGCAAGCAGAACCGGATATTGCAAAAATTCCGATAATGATTGACTCTTCTAAATTTGAAATTATAGAAGCGGGACTGAAATGTGTGCAAGGAAAATGTATTGTGAATTCTATTTCGATGAAGGAAGGTGAGGAGAAATTTATAGAGCAAGCACATATATGTAGAAGTTATGGTGCGGCAATAATTGTAATGGCTTTTGATGAAAAAGGACAAGCAGATACCAAAGAACGCAAAGTAGAAATTTGCCACAGGGCGTATAAAATTTTAACAGAGCAGGTGGGTTATGCACCGCAAGAAATTATTTTTGACCCAAACATTTTTGCAGTAGCTACGGGTATTGAAGAGCACAATAATTATGCGGTAGATTTTATAGAAGGGACAAGAGAAATAAAAAGATTGATGCCATTGGTGAAAGTGAGTGGTGGCGTGAGTAATGTATCGTTTTCGTTTAGAGGAAACGACCATGTACGTGAAGCGATACACAGTGTATTTTTGTATCATGCAATACAAGCGGGTATGGATATGGGTATTGTAAACGCAGGGCAGTTGGTTATTTACGATGATATAGAACCTACACTAAAACAACTGTGTGAAGATGTATTGCTCAATAAAAATAACGACAACAACGAGGCAACAGAAGCGTTAATAAATTTTGCAGAAACGGTAAAAGCAAAAGGAAAAGAAATTGTAAAAGATGAAAAGTGGAGAGAGGAAACGGTAGAAAAAAGATTGGCACACTCGCTTGTAAATGGTATTACAGATTATATAGATGCAGATACAGAAGAGGCAAGGTTGAAATATCCTCGTCCGCTTGAAGTGATAGAAGGGCCATTGATGGATGGTATGAATATAGTAGGTGACTTGTTTGGTGCAGGAAAAATGTTTTTGCCACAGGTCGTAAAAAGTGCGAGGGTGATGAAGAAAGCCGTGGCGGTACTTACACCATTTATTGAGCAAGAAAAAGAAGATAGAAAAAATGCGCATTTAGCAGCTGGTACCAAAAATGAAGAAAGTGCTGGCGCAGCAAAAATATTATTGGCTACGGTAAAAGGCGATGTGCATGATATTGGAAAAAATATTGTGGGCGTAGTATTAGGTTGCAATGGATATGATATTATTGATTTGGGAGTGATGGTATCGGCAGATAAGATATTGAGCGAAGCAAAAAAACACAATGTAGATATTATAGGTTTGAGTGGATTAATAACGCCATCGCTTGACGAAATGGTACATATTGGCAAAGAAATGACGAGGTTGAAAATGGATATTCCATTATTGATAGGTGGCGCCACTACGAGTCGTATGCATACGGCGGTAAAGATTGCACCTGAATACGAACATGGCGTAGTACATGTGTTAGATGCGAGCCGTAGCGTAACCGTAGCGGGCAGTTTGCTTAACAAAGAAACGAAACCTGAATTTTTAGGCAATATAAAAACAGAATACGAAACGCTTAAAACAGATTTTGCAAATAAGCGTACGGCTAAGCAATATCAAAAATATGTTGATGCAAAAAACAATGGTGCAAAAATAGATTGGGAAAATTATACACCCGTGCCGCCAACATTTACGGGTACAAAAATTTTCAACACGTATGATTTAGCAGAAATAGCAGAGTACATAGATTGGCAACCATTTTTTATTGCATGGGAGTTGCATGGTAAGTTTCCACAAATATTAACGGATGAAGTAGTGGGTAAACAAGCTACAGAATTATACAACGATGCAAAAGTTTTATTGAAACAAATTATAGACGAAAAATGGTTGAATGCAAAGGGGGTGATAGGTTTTTGGGAAGCGGAGAGAACGCATGCTGATACGGTTTTAGTTAATGAAAATATTGAATTGCAATTTTTGAGACAACAGATAAAGAAGGCGGATGGGCAGCCGAATTTATCGTTGGCGGATTTTGTAAAACCAACACAAGTCGGGAAGGATTTTATGGGAGCTTTTTCGGTAACTATTGAAGGTATTGAACCCCACATCAAAAAATTTGATGATGCACAAGATGATTACAACAAAATAATTTTACAAGCATTGGCCGATCGTTTTGCAGAAGCATTTGCAGAAGTGCTGCACAAAAAAACAAGAACAGAATATTGGGGTTATGAAAAAGATGAACAGCTTACCAACGAACAATTAATAAAAGAAGAATACAGCGGCATTCGTCCTGCACCTGGTTATCCTGCTTGCCCCGACCATACAGAAAAATATAAATTATTTGAACTACTTGGTGGCGAAGAAGCTACAGGTATTCATTTAACCGAATCGTTGGCTATGTACCCTGCATCATCCGTTTGTGGTTGGTATTTTGCACATCCACAAAGCAAATATTTTGGTGTTGGTAAAATAGAAAAAGACCAATTTGATGATTACACTGCTAGGAAAAAAATGGGTAAAGATGAAATGGAAAGATGGTTGAGGCCGATATTGGAATAATGGTAAATTGCATGTATGAAAATATATTTTGGTTTTATTATTTTAATGTTTCTTTCTTTGCCATGTTTTTCGGAACTACCTAAAAGTGGAACATATACCTATAAATTTTGTGAAGATGAATTTGGCAAATGTTTAAACAATTGCAAAGTGGTGATAAAAGGAAACCACATTACAATTTATGCGCTTAAGGGATTATCGGTAAAAAAGGGAGCAATTATTGATAAGGGAATATTGATGAAACATAAAACAGGCGTGTGGATTATAGGAAATAAAAAAACCGATATAAATTTAAAAGAAATTGGTGGTTGTTCTAATGGGCCTTCAATAATTAATTTTACAAAAAAAGAGTATCATACTTGTTAAAATAAATACCCATGCGCATCATCTCCTACAACCTAAACGGCATACGTGCAGCTATAAAAAAAGGGTTTATAGATTGGCTAAAAACAAACCCTGCAGATGTAATATGCCTACAAGAAACCAAAGCTGCATTTACAGATATTGATGTAAAAGAGTTGGAAGATTTAGGGTTTCACCATCATTGGTTTAGTGCACAAAAAAAAGGGTATAGCAGTGTAGCTATTTTTACAAAAATAAAACCCGATAAAGTAATCATAGGCACAGGGCATGAAATGAGCGATTTTGAAGGACGTGTAATTCAATTACAGTTTGGCGATGTAAGATTGATAAATTCATATTTTCCTAGTGGTACAAGTGGCGAAGAAAGGCAAGCCTATAAATATGTATGGCTAGCAGAAATGCAACAATACTTAGACGAATTAAAAAAGAAAAATCCAAAAATTATTCTTTGTGGTGATTATAATATTGCACATAAAGAAATAGATATTCACGATCCCAAAGGCAATAAAAAATCATCTGGGTTTTTACCTGAAGAGCGTGCTTGGATGGATGAGTTTCTCAAAAGCGGTTGGATAGACACTTTCAGAGCATTCAATAAAGATCCACATCATTACAGTTGGTGGAGCCAGCGTTTTCCTAGTGTGCGCCTAAACAACAAAGGTTGGCGCATAGATTATATTACTATAACTACTCCATTAGAAAAAAAATTAGTTGGCGCACATATCTTACCAGATGTAAAGCACAGTGATCATTGCCCGATTTTTTTGGATATAAAATTGTAAAATGATACTATATAATGTAACCATAAAAGTACACAGCAGTATTCACAACGAATGGCTGCACTGGTTAAAAGAAGAACATGTAATTGATATAATGCAAACTGAATGTTTCTCCAATTTCAAAATATTAAAACTATTAGAAGTTGATGAAACAGAAGGACCAACTTACGCTATTCAATATTTTGCAGAAAGTAAAGCGCTATATAATTTATATATTGAAAAATTTGCTGGCGAAATGAGAAACCGCTCTTTTACTAAATGGGGCGATAAATTCATTGCTTTTCGGTCTGTAATGCAGATTGTGGACTAATTGTGCAAAACCATTTTTGAAGATTTTTGTATCCAATATGGCGGCTTTAAAACCTTTGTAGCAGTAGTTTTGTTGAAGATAAAATTCTGAAACCCTTTACAGTATTGCCTTTCAAAAGAATTTTTATTAAATTTTATTTTCTTACCAATATGGGATATGCCTGTAATACATGTGTGCAGGGAGTTGTAGCAATATTTTATTAAAAAAAACTTGTAAAAAAAATTTGTTGCAAACAAAAACCTTCTATATTTGTTCTACTATAAATTATTCAAAAAACTCATTATGAACAAAGCAGAATTAATCGCAAAAATTGCAGAAGATGCAGGCATCACAAAAACACAAGCTAATGCAACAGTAGATGCATTTGTAGATGCAGTTACAAAAACTTTAAAAAAAGGTGACAAAGTTACTTTGGTAGGCTTCGGTACTTTCTCTGTTTCTAAAAGAGCAGCTCGTAA
>JAYSOC010000295.1:0-4194 GCA_043723285.1 Ferruginibacter sp.
CTGTTTCTACAATTCTTGGATCTTCGCAACCACCTGGGTAATCGTATTGTATAAATTTGCTACTATCTGGGTATAAAACTGGTGTGGCATTTTTCTTAAAATGAATACCATCATTACTAACTGCAATACCAATTCTAGAAGTACGCATACCAATACCAACGCCAGGCACATCTTCTGCCCTAAACAATACATACACTTTATTATTGCGTACAATGGCTGCAGGGTTAAATACATCGGCCTTTTGCCATTTAACCATTTCTTTTTTTATAGGACAATTAAAAAGATAAGAAGAATCTGCTCGCATTATTGGATTGGTAGCAGGTTTGATAAAATTACTCCATTGCCAATTTGCCTCAGACCTATTACCATTTTTATTTTGAGAAAATGCAGAAGAAGATATAATGGTAATGAGTAATAAAATATTTTTCATACTAATGGGATTTCTTAATATTAATGTTGCCGTAATTCCACTTTAGCTTAAAATAAACAATTACAAATTTATTTTAAAGCATTATCTAAATCTTTTTCACTGGCCACACCATCTCTCCTCCAAACTTCTTTACCATTTTTATAAATAATAAAAACTGGTAGTGCGGTTACATTATATTTTTTTAGAAGCGCTTCATCTTTTCCACCATCTACTTTTAAAATTGAAAATTTTCCTGCATACTTTTTTTGAACGGCTTGCAAAATTGGTTCCATCGTTTTGCAAGGGGGGCACCAAGTAGCGCCAAAATCAACAAGTACAGTTGCATTACTTGCTATGCTTGCATTGTATTCAGCTAAAGTCATTTGCTTTTCTGTTGACTGCCCTACAATATTTTTATTAGCTGCCTTCCATGCATTAATACCACCTTTTAGTTCATATACATTAAAACCTTGTTTGCGCATTTTACTGGCTGCCGCAGCACTTCTGCCACCGCTTAAACAATACACATACACTGGCTTTTTTTTATCTATGAAACTACTACGTCTATCAAATTCTGTTTCATTATTCCAATCTGCCCATAATGCATTTTGTAAGTGACCACTATTAAATTCGCCCACCGTTCTTACATCTAAAATTTGTGCGGCATTTATTGTCATTCCTTTTTCAAATTCATTGGCGGAAAGCACTTGTTTATTTTGTGCATTGCACGAAAAGAAAAATAAAGAAAATAGAATAATGGAATATTTTTTCATGATATAAACTTTTATAAATTATATAATTTTGAGAGATTACATACCTATAAGCAAAGATAAATACTATGAGTGGGCTTTATCTAATTTTTCCATTTTTGCTTCTCTTTCTGCAGCAATTACTTTTAGGGAATGTATGCTCACATTGAGTTCGAAGCCAATGAGCAAAGCCAAAGAGTTGATGTAGATAAGTGCCATTATCATCATAATAGTACCAATAGAACCGTACAAAGCATTGTATTTGCCAAAATTATTTACATAAATAGCAAAGCCAAGTGTAGCAGCTAAACTTAGCACAGTTGCAAGTATAGTGCCTGGTGAAGAAAAGTTCCATTTCTTTCTTATTGATGGTGCATATTTAAAAATGAATCCGATAATAATATAAACCAATACAATAATAAATAGCCATCTTGTATAACCAATAAAATCTCTTAATGATTGATTTTTTATGGTTGCTCTTAATAATGCACCTTCCATTATGAGTAGAATTAAATAAGCAAATAGTAAACTGAAAATAATAATGGTTAGTCGTAGCGCAACTGTACGTACTACAAAACCTTTGCGTTTTTCGAAACCTACATATTTTTTATTAAAGGAGCGCATAATGCCCATCATACCGTTAGATGCAAAAAATAAAGCAAGTAATAAACCAAATGAAAGTAAACCTATTTTGTTGCCATCTATAAAACCATCTATAAAAATAATCAGTTGCTTATTGTAAATTTTGTTTGGAACAATATCTAATATTAAAGTATGTAATTGTAATTTTATTAATTTTTTTGAAACAAAAGGCAAATTTGGAATTAGTGTAAATAAAAAAAGCAATGACGGTGGAATGGCCATTATAAAATTATAAGAAATGGCTGCGGCTCGTTCCGATAATCCATGCTGCCTTAGCTGACTCCTAAAAAACTGTATAACGTCAAACAACGCCAATCCCTGAAAACCCGGCAAATGCCAAAGCTTACTTTTTCTCAATAAAAAAGGCAAGGGAGTAAAGGTTAATATTATGCGTTGTATTTTGGTCAATGGTTAGTTGATAAATGATAAATGATAAATGATAAATGATGAATGATAAATGATGAATGATAAATGATAAATGATAAATGATAAATGATAAATGATAAATGATGAATGATGAATGATGAATGATGAATGATGAATGATGAATGATAAATGATAAATGATAAATGATAAATGATGAATGATAAATGATAAATGATAAATGATGAATGATAAATGATAAATGAACATTGTCCAAGTATGAAATTAACAAAAAATCTTCAATCTCAAATCTATCTTCTATTTTCTGCTTCTTATCAAACTATCCAATGCCTGCTGATAAGCTTTTGCAAAAACCTGATGCTCGGCATAAGTAACTGCAAAGTTTGAGTATCCTTTAAAATCGGGCTTTGCTACAAAAAACATATAATCTGTTTTAGGCGCATTAAGCACAGCATCTATCGATTTTGTAGAAGGCGTACAAATAGGGCCAGGCGGCAAACCTGCGTGTGCGTATGTATTGTAAGGAGATTCAAATTTTAAATCTCTCAATAAAATTCTTGTCATTAAAAAATCTTTCATCGCAAATTTTACAGTTGGGTCTGCTTGTAATTTTTCACCCTTTATAAATCTATTGGTATAAACACTTGCCACAAGCGGTTTGTCATCTGTTTTATTGGTTTCTTCTTCTACAATACTGGCAATAATGTATGCTTGCAAATTGGTCAACCCTTTTTCTTTTGCTTTTTGTTTACGATCACTATTCCAAAACTTTTCTTGCTCTGTTTTAAGTTTTGTAAAAATTTTTTTCATGCTAGTATTCCAATTTAATTCGTATGTATTTGGAATAACAGCAGACATTAATGTATTATCATCTAATTGATATTTTGCCAAAGTATCTTTATTGCTTAAAAAATTGATGGCTTCTAATGAATCTATTTCAAAAGATTTTCCTATTTTACCAGCAAGGTCCTCTTTAAGCCTAAGTTTATTTATTACCAATCTTACTGGCGATTGGTTGCCGGCTTTCAACATTTTTATAAGCACATAAATACTGCTGTTGTTTTTTATTTCGTACCTGCCGGGTTTAATATTGGCTTTATATTTAGATTGCTCCAATAATTTATTAAAAAAGAAACCACCTTTTACAATGTTTTTTTCTTTTAATGACGCTATTATTTCTTCATAGGTCTCTCCAGTTTTTATATAGAAATATTTATCTTCTGGTGCTTTTACCTGAGAGCCAAAAATATTCCATGCTGCGTAGCTGCCAATAATTAATACAACTACAACTAAAAATCCTATTATTTTTTTCATATAAGTAAGAGGTAAGGAGATGCAATTTAAAAATAAAAAACCCTGCCTTTTAATAAGCAGGGCTTTTTTATGAAAATATTTTGATTAAGGCTTTTTTGTAGTATCTGTAACCGCAGGAGCTGTTGGCATTGGCACAGTTGTGTTTGGTACTGGTGTCGTTTGTTGCGGCTTAGTAGATGTATTTTTAAGCAAATCATCATTTTTAGATGAAGCCGTACCATCTTTTGGTATAAAAGCAGGAGACACAATACATAAAATACCCACTACAGCAGCAAAAACCCAAGTGCCTTTTTCCATAATATCGGTAGATGATTTTACACCAATTAATTGATTGCTCACACCACCTAAAACGCCTGATATACCACCACCTTTTGGGTTTTGAATCAATACAATAAAGCCTAAAATTACAGATGCAAGGATGATTTTAATAATTCAATTTTGGTTGCAAAGTAAGCACTTTTTGCAGGATTTAACAAACTTAATTTTTCGTAGGTTTCTATGGCCCTAATATTCTTTCCTTGTTGAGTAAAAGCCTCTGCCATGGCTTCTGTAAGCACTTCTTCTTCTATATTGCTCTTGGCAGCTTGGGTTTGCACTGCCGCTTCTATCAATGCAGTTACAGGTACCAATTTGTCGGGATGCACTTTTTTCATCGTTTTCAACCAAGATGTAAAGCTTTTCAGTTGCTTGCCAAGT
>JAYSOC010000296.1:0-1671 GCA_043723285.1 Ferruginibacter sp.
CAAACATAAACAGATTATCTTAGCGCAACTTTTTTAGGATAATGCCGATAACAATTTTTTCAAAAATACCAAAAACAATTCGCCTTACTTTTTCGGTAATGGCCATCCTTTTATTGTGCATGACGATGTATAGAATATTTTTCTTTTTTTACTACAGACCCGAACATAAACCATTTAGCGGTTCTATGATGGTGATGGGATTAAGATTCGATGTAAGAATCGTTTCGGTAATTGGGCTAGGAATGTTCATACTTTCATCTTTCATCAATCCATTTAAAAATAAAAAAGCAAAACATTTTTGGTTAGTATTATTAACTTTAGTTTTTATTATTTTTCTTGTTGCCTACGGCAGCGATTTTTATTATTACGATTATCTTAAACAAAGGCTAAGTGCAGCTATTATAAGTTTTGCAAAAGATGCTGCTATATCTGCAAAAATGATGTGGGAAACCTATCCACTTCTAAAAATATTTTTTGCATTAGGTATTGTACTGTTTGTTTTTGTGTGGATGATAAAACGTTTATTTAAAAAAATAACCAAAGTCGATTTTATGCTTATAAAAAAGTCGAGAATAATTTTTTCTACAGCATTTGTGTTGCTAACTTCCATTGGTATTTTTGGAAAAATTGGTCAGTATCCATTACGCTGGAGCGATGCATTTACATTAACAGACGAGTTTAAAGCACATGCAGCATTAAATCCTTTTCAAAGTTTTTTTAGCAGCTTAAGTTTTAAAAATTCGGGGTACGATATTAAAAAAGTAAGAGATGCATATCCAACAATGGTAAATTATTTTGGTATAAAAGATACTAGTATTGCTTTGTTAAATTTAAATCGTTCATATAATTTTATAGAAACAAATGATACCACTACAAAACCAAATGTGATTGTTATTATTTGTGAAAGTTTTAGTGGATACAAAAGTTCTATGTTTGGCAATGTATTAAACCCCACGCCGTATTTTAATGACATGTGCAACAATGGTATTTTCTTTGAACGCTGCTTTACGCCTGCATTTGGCACTGCTCGTGGTGTGTGGGCGGTACTTACTGGCATACCCGATGTGGAAGATAATAAAACTGCAAGTCGTAATCCCGCAGCTGTAAACCAGCATACGATTATGAATGATTTTAAAGGCTACGATAAATTTTATTTTTTAGGAGGAAGCACAACTTGGGCAAACATACGTGGCTTACTTACTAATAATATTGATGGATTAAAAATTTATGAAGAAGAAAATTTTAAAGCAGCAAAAGTAGATGTGTGGGGCATTAGCGATAAAAATTTATTTTTAGAAGCCAACAAAGTTTTTGCCACTCAAACAAAACCTTTTGTAAGTATTATTCAAACTGCAGATAACCACAGGCCTTATACTATTCCTTCAGAAGATTTGGAAATATTTAAAAAAGTAGATTATCCATCAGATACATTACACAAATATGGCTTTGATGATAATGCACAATTAAATGCTTTTAGATACACTGATTTTTGTTTTAGTAAACTTATAGAAGCAGCAAAAAAAGAAAAATATTTTTCCAATACCATTTTTGTTTTTGTTGGCGATCATGGTTTGCGTGGCAATGCAGGCGATATGTTTCCGCAAAGTTTTACAAAGCAAGGTATATTGGCAGAACATGTGCCCTTGCTGTTTTATGCGCCACAATTATTAA
>JAYSOC010000297.1:0-4190 GCA_043723285.1 Ferruginibacter sp.
AATGAACAGCTTGCATCCTGCACCTACAGCTATTTTTAACTTTAGTAAGCCTAGTGTATGTATAAGAGATAATGTAACCGTAATAGATGGGCCAAGTAACCCTGCAGATGGTACAATGACCGATTGGAAATGGAACTTTGGAGATAATGCAGCAATATTTACCGGACAAATACAAGCTCCACATACTTATGCTATTGCAGGAACATACGATGTAAAATTAATAGTTACAAATAATTTTGGTTGTGTAGATGATACAACTAGACAATTTACCGTACATCCATACCCAGTATTAGATGCAGGTAGAGATAGTGTTATTTTACAAGGTGGAAATCTTGTTTTAACAGCCACAGCCTCTGGCAATGATCTTACTTTTTTTTGGACAGGTACACCTGCACCAATAAATTTGAGTAGTACAACGGTATTAAACCCGCTTGCATCTCCAGTTGAAGATATTACATATCTACTTAAAGTTACGGCAAGAGGTGGTTGTGCCGATACGAGTAGTGTATTTATAAAAGTATTGAAATACCCAGTAATACCAAATACATTTACGCCAAACAATGATGGCGTGCATGATACATGGGTAATAAAATATTTAGAAAGTTATCCTGATGCTAGAGTGCAAGTATTTACTAGAGCAGGTCAATTGGTATTTGAATCTAAAAGATATACTACACCATGGAATGGCACTGTTAATGGAAAATCTTTACCATTTGACACGTATTATTACATATTAGAGCCTGGTACTGGTAGAGCACCAATAACTGGTTATGTAACGATTGTGAAGTAGAAATAGGTTGAAGGTTTAAGGTTGTTGAAGTAGATGAAGGGTTAGTGGTCTGTTGTCCGTCGTCTGATAAAGGCGCTAAAAAGAAAGTGAATGAAAAAAATAATATTGATTGTGGGGTTTATAGTAGCTGTGGTATTTGCAAATGCACAAGCAAAGTCTGCATATACACAGTACATATTAAATAACTATATTTTAAACCCTGCACTAGCTGGTATAGAAAATTATACCGATATAAAAGTAAGCAGTCGTAACCAATGGACGGGTATAAATGGTGCACCAGTTACCACCTACGTGAGTGTGAATGCGCCCATTGGTAAAACGGATTATAATACAAGCCCAACATCTAACGCTGTGCCTGGCCAAAACCCACGTGGCCCAGAGTATTGGAAAGAATATACTGCACCAGATGCTCATCATGGCGTAGGGTTTATTGCTATGAGCGATAGAGCAGGATATATAAATCGTTGGAATATTTCGGCAAGTTATGCTTATCATAAACCACTCGGTAAAAAAACTTCATTAGCAGCTGGTTTCAATGCAGGTATATCAGGTATAAATTTAGATCGTACAAAAGCAACTTTTGCAGACGATGGTGTAACCGATTTAGCACTAGGATTAGCTGCTGGAGATACAAGAAAAGTAAAACCTGAAGTAGGAGCGGGGCTTTGGTTATACTCTGCAAAATACTTTGTTGGTGTATCTGTTTTAAATATTATTCCTGGTAAGGCTAAGTTTACATCTGCCGATAAATTTGGAACCTATTTTACACCAAATTATTTTGCATCCGCAGGTTATCGTTTTTCTATGGGAGATGATTTTACGCTTATACCATCTGTATCTGTGCAATATTGGGAGCCACAATTATTAGGCGTACACGCCAATGCAAAATTGCAATACATGGATAAAGCTTGGGTGGGTGCTAGTTACCGTTATTCCGATTTTCTTGCTGGTTATTCTGCCATGGCAGGGTTTAATATTTCCAACCTCTTTAATATTGGTTACTCTTACGAAGTGGCTACCAACAGTCGTTTGCGTACATATACCGGAAATACACATGAGTTTATTTTGGGCTTTACTATTGGTAATAAATATAGTGATGCTTGCCCTAGAAATATGTTTTGATTTTCTTCAACAGGATAAAACAATGAGCTAATCATTATAATTCAATTGCAAGATTCCATTGCTTTAAAAATGATATTTAATACTTGCCATTCCTACAGAGCCAATTAAAAGCCTATAGTAACTTCTTTGTTTTATAGGGTCGAAAGTATATAAATCTTTTTCTTTATAATTATAATAATTCAAACTTGCTTCCGTAGCTAAAGATAATTTTTTATGAAAAAAATATTCTACACCTATCAAAGGTCCAACTCCCCATCTAGTAAGAGTTTTGGTTTGTGCATTTGCCTTAGAATAAGAGAAAGAAATGTCTAACCCATAATACAAATTCCAAGAATCACTTCTTCTATTTTTTTGAATACCTACTCGTAAGCTAGGGTAAATTCCATCAGCATCATCACTCCCAATATCAAAATTTAAACCAGCTCTTGTAGATACTTTTTCATTTAAATAGTATCCATAATTTATAAGATAAGATTGGTTGTTTCTTTTTAAAAAGGTAAGCGCATTTGCAATATCAATACCAATTTCATTACGCTTAAATTCAGAAGTTGTTTTTTGCGCCGTTAAGTTTGTAAAAATTAATAGCATCAAAACTGATGCTATTAATTTAAGTGTATTTTTTTTCAACATATTATTTTAAAAGAATTAAAACCAGTTGTCAACATCGTTTCCAAAGTAAGGTCTAAAAATATCTTTAAGCTGACTCTTTAAAGGATTTGCATATACTTCAATATCATCACTCGTGCCATCTTTGTAATAAATATACACTTTACGATCTCCATTTGGTGCGTCTTTAAATTTCAAGTCTCCAATTTTTAAACCTTCACGCTTTACTTCAGAGGTAAAAGTGCTGTTTATGTTTGTTGTATTTGGATTTAAAAATGCATAATATGCTTGAGCATTCCAATTAGAAGTTATTGTAAGTTGTGCTTTGGTATAAGTCATATCTACGGATTTTAAATCTTGCTCTATATCCAAATTGTTGTAGTCATCGTTTAAAAAAGTTACTTTTCCTTCAGCAACAGACCCACAATCTCCTCCTAACTCTATTTTATAACCAAATTGCAAGTTGGTTATACGATTAACAGTTATTTTGTAATTGTGTGGCTTTAAATAAACATTAAGTACTACATTTATTGGAGCTGGAAAACTACCACTGCTATAAAGCCCACTAAAATCTATGTTCGCAATTTCTTCTCCATTCTTTGTCAAGTTTGCTTTTGCCGTTACTGGAAGATATTTATTTAATGCATTTATTTGATACTGCCCATCGGTATAAGTTGTAAACTTAAAAGACATATTGTTTGCAACTTGAGTAGGCTCAGATGGAAAATTTACTTCAATTGTACTTGAAGCAGTTTTTATAAATGTTTTTGTAACCCTATTCCAATTGTAAATGCCTTTATAAGTGTTGTAGTTAAACCGTTCAGTAAGCGTATCTAATTTTATAACACCAGCTGCAACATCCAAAGCGTTAGTCATAGAATCGATCCAATTTGTGTTTAGCGTATTGCCACCAGAAGCACCTAAGAATTTAATTAAGGATTGTGTGAAAACACCATTATCAACTCCTCTAATACACTGTATTGTGTTATTTGCCGTTTGGGTAATAAAATCTTTATCTTCTTGAACAGTTGTAGGGCCTACATCTTCGAGACCACTCTTTGTACAAGAGTAAAAACCAATGGCAATAATAAAAGCAACAAAAATAGCTACAATTTTTTTCATATTTAGTTAATTTGGATGCAAATGTATGAGTAATATAGTTAAGTATGAGCTTTTTAAAAGTATTTTATTAAACCAACTAATGGAAATGATTAATGCATGCTTAAAAACGTTTAGCAAATTATTTAATATTTTTTTTATTAATACCAGTATTTGATTAAATGATTAAAACATTAATTAGAGGAGATCTTTTTAGAGAGTTGCGTATTAACTAAAAATACAATATTTAAACATACTAAAACTATCATTTATAACGTTATTATTAAAATATCTATTTATTATGAAAAATTTATCCATCATCTCGGCGGTAGCTTTTTTTCTGTTGGTAATAATTGTATTAGTAACTTTTACTACTGGAAGCTTAATCTTTTAAGTAGAAATAGGTCAATTTAGCCTGGATATGTTTTCGTTTTGATTAACGAAAATTATGTTCATATTCAGCAGATAATTACTTTTCTATTTCTTCTTCTACCAGATAAATTACCTTATCCCTAATAGCGAGGTAGTGAAATTTAATAGGTGAATCGAAGATGATTTCTCCTTGACCCATAAA
>JAYSOC010000298.1:0-4175 GCA_043723285.1 Ferruginibacter sp.
AGCCTACATAACCTAATCCAATTACTGCCACTTTTTGTTTTTTCTCAATTAATTCTTGATACATCTTAATAAACTGTTTGTTGTTTTATGTTAATTGTTATTGTAGGCCCTATTTTTGTTAATTTCTTACTTATATCCGTTTTACAAAAACGATTAACTTATTTAAATTCTTTTGGCAACTTATTCAATTCTTCTTTTGGCAAATTTTTAAAATATTCATAAGTAATTTTTAAACCATCTGCTCTATTTATTTTTGGTTCCCAGCCTAATATTTCTTTTGCTTTGGTAATATCTGGTTGCCTTTGTTTAGGATCATCTACTGGCAAAGGTTTGTAAACGATTTTTTGTGTAGTACCTGTCAACTTTATTATTTCTTCTGCAAAATCTTTTAAAGAAATCTCATCAGGATTACCAATGTTTACTGGTTGGGCATAATCACTCATTAATAATTTATAAATACCATCTACCAAATCATCTACATAGCAAAAGCTTCTTGTTTGGCTTCCATCACCAAAAACGGTAAGATCTTCACCTCTTAATGCCTGCCCAATAAATGCAGGTAAAGCACGACCATCATTGAGCCTCATACGAGGGCCATAAGTATTAAATATTCTGATTATTCTAGTTTCTACATGGTGAAAAGTATGATATGCCATTGTAATAGCTTCTTGAAAACGTTTTGCTTCATCATATACACCTCTAGGTCCTACAGGGTTTACATTACCCCAGTATTCTTCATTTTGTGGATGCACTTGTGGGTCGCCATATACTTCACTTGTACTTGCTACAAGTATGCGTGCATTTTTTGCTTTGGCTAATCCCAGGCAATTATGTGTACCAAGCGATCCTACTTTTAATGTTTGTATTGGTATTTTTAAATAATCTATTGGGCTAGCAGGCGATGCAAAATGTAAAATATAATCCAGCTCACCAGTTACATGTATAAATTTTGAAACATCGTGATGATAAAATTCAAAATTCGATAATTTAAATAAATGCTCAATATTTTTTAAATCTCCAGTAATTAAATTATCCATGGCAATTACATGAAAATCTTCTTTTATAAATCTATCGCATAGATGAGATCCTAAAAACCCTGCGGCACCTGTAATGAGTATTCTTTTTTGCAAAATAATAATTTTAATTTTTTAAGATTGTGTTACTGCTTTTCTTCCAATACTTTCATAATGGTATCCTTCTTTTTCCATTTGCAATGGTTCAAATAAATTTCGGCCATCAAAAATTACTTTGTTTTTTAAAGTGTTATTTATTATTTCAAAATCAGGTGTTCTAAATTCATTCCATTCTGTAGCAATAATAAGGGCATCAGCATTTGTTAATGCGTCATATTGATTGGCTGCATAATTAATTTTATCGGCATAGGTTAATTTTGTATTTCCCATTCCTTCTGGGTCAAAAGCACATACTGTAGCACCTGCAGCAAGCAATGCATCTATCATATAAAATGCTGGAGCTTCTCTTACATCATCTGTATTTGGCTTAAAAGATAATCCCCAAATAGCAAAATGTTTTCCTGCAATATCATTATTAAAAAATGATTTTATTTTTGGAATAAGATGCAATTTTTGTTTTTCATTTACTTCCATTACTGCATCTAAAATTTTAAAATCATAATTCACTTCATCTGCACTCATGGCCAATGCTTGCACATCTTTTGGAAAACAACTTCCTCCATAGCCAATACCAGGAAAAAGAAAACGTTTTCCAATTCTTTCATCGCTTCCAATTCCTTTACGTACCATATCTACATCCGCACCCAAGCGCTCACACAATTGCGCTATCTCATTCATAAAACTAATTTTTACTGCAAGAAAAGCATTGGCAGCATATTTGGTAAGCTCTGCGCTGCTTTCATCCATAAAAATAATTGGATTGCCTTGTCTAACAAATGGTGCATATAAGTCATTCATTATTTTTATAGCACGTTCCGATGTTGTTCCAATTACAACTCTATCTGGTTTCATAAAATCATCTACTGCTACGCCTTCACGCAAAAATTCAGGATTGCTAACAACATCAAAAGCCCCACTAATATTTCCTCCTCCACTGTTTATAATTGCTTGTTTTACTTTTTCGGCAGTACCAACAGGCACTGTACTTTTATCAATGATAACTTTATAATCTGTTGGCTTTAATAATTTGCCTATATCATCAGCTACACCTAAAATATATTTTAAATCTGCCGAACCATCAGCACCGGGAGGTGTGGGTAATGCCAAAAAAATAATTTGTGCATCTGAAATAGCATCGCTTAATGATTGCGTAAATTTTAAACGCCCCTCTTTCTGGTTTCTCAAAAAAAGTTTTTCTAACCCTGGTTCATAAATGGTTATTTCACCTGACGAAAGTTTATCAACTTTTGTTTTATCAATATCCACACAAGTAACTATATTTCCCGTTTCTGCAAAACAAGTTCCTGTTACCAATCCTACGTATCCTGTACCTACAACTGCAATTTTCATATTTTTTAATAATTATTTATTTACAAAAGCCAAAACATGCTTCACAATAAATGCTTGTTGTTCTTCATCAAGCTCTGTGTGCATTGGCAACGAAATAACTCTCGACGTAAGCCAATCTGTAATTTCTAATTCATAATCACTTCCGCCAAACGCATCAAACATTTTTTGTTTGTGTGCTGGTACAGGATAGTAAATCATTGACGGAATATTATTCTCAGCTAAATATTTATTCAAAGCATCTCTATCAACCCCATTTAATATTAATGTGTATTGATGAAAAACGTGATTGTTATTAGCAGCACGAAATGGAATAGTAATTTTTTCATTACCTGCAAATGCAGCATCATAGTAGTTTGCAGCTTTTCTTCTTGCGGCAATATACTCATCTAAATGTGTTAATTTAATATCAAGTATTGCTGCTTGCATAGCATCCAATCTTGAATTGCAACCAACCACATCATGATAATATTGTTTGCTCTGCCCATGCGATGCAATCATTTTTAATTTATCTGCAAGCGCATCGTCATCCGTAAAAATTGCACCGCCATCACCAAATGCGCCAAGGTTTTTTGATGGATAAAAAGATGTGCAACCAATATGCCCAATACTACCAGTTTTCTTTTTTGTGCCATCACTAAAAAGAAAATCATTTCCTATACCTTGAGCATTATCTTCAATTACAAAAAGAGTATGTTTTTTTGCAATGGCCATTATGGTTTCCATATCTGCAGCATGGCCATATAAATGCACTGGTATAATTGCTTTTGTTTTTGGTGTAATGGCTTTTTCAATTACCGCTGCATCCATACAAAACGTTTGCTTATCTACTTCTATAAAAATTGGTTTTATTCCAAGTAGTGCTGCTACTTCCACCGTAGCAATGTATGTAAATGAAGGTGTAATTACTTCATCTCCAGCCTTCAAGCCCAATGCCATCATAGCTATTTGTAATGCATCAGTACCGTTAGCACATGGTATGGTATGCTTGCTGCCATGATATTTTCCGAGGTTGCTGGCAAAATCGGTAACCACTTGCCCACCTATAAATCTTGAACTTTCCATAACAGCAATTACTGCCGCATCTACTTCAGTCTTTATTTTATGATACTGTGTTTTAGTATCAACCATTTGTATTTGATTCATATACCCTTTTTTTGCGGCTGCAAAGATACAAATTTGATGCGCTGAAATAGCGTATCACAAAATTTTGGTTATTGAAGTTTTTTGCCTTTACATTTGCCTCAAAACAAGGCTTTTGGCATTATTCTTTTATAATATCTTTCTTTCGCTATATTTTGTTGCCGTTTGGATGACCTCATTAAGCAGCAAAAAGGCACGTTTATGGCTTGCTGGCAGAAGAAGCGTTTTTGAGCAATTAAGCCAATGGAAAAATTCATTTTCCTCACATGAAAAAATAATTTGGATGCATTGTGCAAGCCTGGGAGAGTTTGAGCAAGGACGCCCAATTATTGAGCAAATAAAAAGAGATTATTCGTCGTATAAAATTTTGCTTACTTTTTTTTCTCCTAGCGGGTACGAAGTAAGAAAAAATTATAGCGGAGCTGATGGTATTTTTTATTTACCGCTTGATGGTAAAAAAAATGCAAATAAATTTATAGATATTGTAAAACCATCGTTGGTCATTTGGGTTAAATATGAGTATTGGTATTATTATTTAACAGCGTTACAACA
>JAYSOC010000299.1:0-4173 GCA_043723285.1 Ferruginibacter sp.
GTTCTTTTTTGTTGAGGAGCAGTTTACGTTCTTGCAATGGCTCGTGGTTGGCGTAGGTACCAAAAGCATATTCAGAAATGTGGAGGCTTTTTACATAGAGTTCGCCTCTGTCGAAAATGCAATAGCTATCGTTAAAACTAGCTTTGCCACTGCGCAACGATTTTATCTCAGTGCCTTGCAGCACGAGCCCTGCCGTATAAGTAGCTTCAAAAAAATATTCGTAATATGCTTTTTTGTTATTTATTTCCAAAATGCTGTTTTGCCAAAGATAAAAAACAAAAACCTAACAATAGTTTTCGTTTTACATGAACATTAAACAAAAAAAAGCTCCAATAACTGGAGCTAATCTAAAATCTTATATCTAACATCTAAAATCTTGTTAGGCTCTCCCCATATTCCTCAAATGTAATGTATGCGATAAAAGTGCATGCCTCATTCTACGGTATTCAATATATTTTACATTAAATTCTTCACAGGTTGATTTTATAATTTTACTAATAGCAGGGTAGTGTATGTGAGAAATTTTTGGAAACAAATGGTGCTCTATTTGAAAATTGAGTCCACCTACCAACCAAGAAATTAATTTATTTTTTGTAGCAAAATTAGCCGTAGTTTCTATTTGATGTATAGCCCATTCGTTTTCTATATCATTAGTAGCTTCAAGTGGTACAGGAAAAGCGGTTTCTTCTACTGTATGTGCCAATTGAAATACTACACTTAATACCAAGCCTGCAAACATGGCTAGTACAAGAAAACCAACCATCCACTTTAAGAAACCAAATTTAATAATTGGAAAAACAATCATTAACCCATAATAAAATATTTTGGCAGCCCAAAATGCAAAGTGATCAAATTTGCTAAACTTTTTAATCGGAACACTTCCTACTTTTTTTCTAAAATATTTTGTATAATCTGTAGCAAATACCCAAATAACTAAAAGCAATGTATATAAAAACCACACATAAATATGTTGAAAACGATGCACCTTGTATTTCTTTTGTGTAGCACACATGCGTAGCAAAGGTTTTATTTCAATATCATCATCTATGCCATCAATATTGGTATAAGTATGATGAATAATATTGTGTTTGTTGTTCCACATAAGCATACTTGCCCCTAAACCATTTACCGAAAATGCTGCAATTTTATTCCAAAAAGCACTTTCACTAAAACTACCATGCCCACCATCGTGCATTACATTAAAACCAATGGCTGCAGTTATTCCACCCATTATGAAACATTCTAAAATGGCAATCCAATTGCTGGCAGGTGTAAAAAACATGAGATGCACATAAAAAGCTACATACAACGACCAAAGTAAAGCAGCTTTAAAATACAAAGAAAAATTACCGGTACTTTTTTTATTGTTTTCTACGAAATAATTATTCACTCGTTGCTTCAGCTCTTTGTGAAAATTGGTTCCTGTAATATTTTTAAACTTGGGGGTAGTAGCCATTAGGATATTTTTTATTTTATTCTCTATAAAGTGTTAAGTATTTTGTTTTATTAATGCATCAATATTTTTAATGCCAATCATTTTTTTAGAAATAAATCCTTCTCCATATTTTACGCCTATCATTTTTCCAAACATTGCAGACCTAGCAATCACTCCATCTAAAAACTCAGGCGTAGAAATATACGTTTGGTTTGCATCATCAGATTTCGGGTCGTAAAACTGCGTTTTGTAAGCCTTTACAGATTCTATTTTTTTTTCTAACGAAGTTGAAATATCGAATACAACATCTGGTTTTAAATATCTATCTTGTACATAGTGAAACACATATTTTGGTCGCCAAGGTTTTTGCACTAAGCCATCAACCATCGTTTCTACTTTCATTAACCCACTTAAAAATGCTGCATCAGTAACCAAAGCTGCACTTCTGCCATGATCTGGATGTCTATCTTCTGGAGCATTACAAAAAATAATTTCTGGTTGGTATTTTCGTAAAACCGTAATTATTTGTCGTTGATGGGCTTCGTTGTTTTCAAAAAAGCCATCTGCCATTTTCAAATTTTCTCTTACATCTATGTTAAGAATTTTTGCTGCCGCTGCTGCTTCTTCTTTTCTTGTTTCTGCTGTTCCTCTTGTACCAAGTTCACCTTGTGTAAGATCTATAATGCCAGTACGTTTTCCATTTGCTTTTTCTACAATTAATATACCAGCGCAACCGAGTTCTACATCATCGGGGTGTACACCAAAGGCCAGTAAATCTAATTTCATAAGCTTGTCCAAAATAAATTGCAATGTAATTTACGCCAAATAGCTTGTAAGCGCTCACAAAATACTCACAAAGCATTCAATAATGTGTATAAATGTTTTCGATTAAGATGCTTTTGCGTGCGGAGCAGTATTGTAGCCGTACATACGTTGTACTTCTTTTACTATTTTTTCGATAGTAGCATCATCAGTTTCAGCATCGTAGCTTTGTTTTAAATTAGTATCAAAAAAGAAAGCCACCGTTTGGTAAAATCTTGCGGTGAAGCCTCCTTTCATTTCTTTAATAATTTCGTAACAATTACTACCTGTTTCTCTGTTTATTAGTTTCATCAATACTTTTCCTTGGTAAATGGATAAATTAGTAAGTGGCGTTGTAAATTCTTTTTTAAGTTCTTTTTCTCTAGATTTTATGTAGTCTTTTCTTTTGTCTTTATCTGTTACGCCTGCTAGGTTTGCATTTATATCATTCATTACAGCACCAGCTCTTAACGCATAAGGGTAAGTTACATACACTGCATTGCGTAAGCGATTGTATTTTGCATTGGCTGCTTTTTGAGCTGCACTTATTTTGCTATACACATAAACGTAATCAAGATTTTTTAATGGAATAGTATCGCCTTCGTAAATGATAGAAAGTGTTTGTATGGTATCATTTTTACCAACAGATTGGGCATACGATTGTTGCACACCAAAAAGCATGAGTAAAATTAAAACGAGTTTATAAAATTTATTAAGGATCGTTTTAGCCATCAAAATTTATTTCAATAACGAAGTTCTTACTTTAATACCAAAAAATGCATAAAGTAATCTTAAAATTCTGAGGCAATTTAAGCATTGGCCAGTAAGAACATATAAAACACAAACGCTGTAGCCGCTATTAATATTGCCAGAGATTGTATTTTAGAAAAATTGCCTCTTTGTAACATGCTTAATAAAAGCCCAATAGCCATTATAACTAAACCTAGCCACACCAAATTTATAAGTGGAAAAACATAGGCTTTTACGGTAATGTATTCAATAAATTTATCGGATTCTTTGATGCCTAATCGTATTTGTTTTTTATCGGTTACGCCAATAAAACGCATATACAAATTTTGTGGGTAAATGGTATCGTCCACATTTATTACACCAAGTTCATCTACCACTATCATTGGATTAGCTATGTAATGCATGCTATCTTTTGCTGTAATAGTAAGATTTGCCATTAAGCCTACTTGCTTGTCTGCAAATTTCATTTTAGCATTTGCAGGATTTTTTTCTACAGCATTTAGCACCATAAAACCATTGCTATAAAAAGTAGTATCACCTATCCCTAAAATAACTTCTCTAAATGATGTGGTATCTTCTGGTATATCTACTTTGTTGATGGCATAAGACACATACGTAAATACATCTTTTAGTAAATACGATTTTGTGTCAGGATTACTACTCATGTTGTTATCCTTCATCATATACACATCGGGTTGCAAAATAAAACGCTCTTTATTTTTATCCGTAGCATCTTTTTTCTCGAAAGCAATATTGTAAAATTTTCGGCCTTTTTCGTTACCCAATGAATCGTTTACAAATGTAGCACGATAATCACCCAAGGTTGCAGGCACTTGTCTAAGCAGTGTAAGATTTTCATTAGGATTATCTTGCTGCTTCGTCATAGGATCTTTGCCACTCGTAGGTTGTACAATACCATTGGCAGCACTGTTGCTTATAACTTGTTTGTTGGCAGATGAAATCAATATACCCACAAGCATCAACATAAAACCTGCATGTGCCACAGGACTACCAGCTTTTAAAAATTGTCCTTTTTGTACTTTGAAAATATAAAATGCATTGGCCACGCATGAATAAATTGTAGCAAAAGCAGCTACATAAATAGCGCCTAAAAAACCATTACCATGTTTGTAAAAAGTAAAGGGATAAAATGCTACAAGCATCGCCATTATTGCAATTGAGATTAT
>JAYSOC010000300.1:0-10621 GCA_043723285.1 Ferruginibacter sp.
TAACCTCACGGCTAACACCCTTCCTTTGGATTAACAGTTCCCGTTAGATGGCCTGCTCAAGACTTTAACTTTAAAGAACAATGGCATGCATGGCGCACAAAGATAAAGGGTGGATTTTCCACCCTTTTATATTATACTTGATTTACGAGAAAAAGGATAATATGGATAAATCTACAAATTAATTATTGGTTGGTGAGGACACCATAACTGTTCGGAAGAAAAAACATGTCGCTCCTACGGAGCTCTGATTATGCTGTGATGTATATTTCTACTGGCATATCGCCTCTAACGAGGCTAAATACTTTCGGCTAATAGCTCCATAGGAGCGATATACCAGTAAAAGAATATTAAAAGTTGGGAGTAGAGCTCCGTAGGAGCGGCATGTAAAATAAATTGCATAATCTTCCGAACACTTATGGTGTTCTCACCAACCGAAACCACAATTAAAAATATTATGGTTGGAGAGGACACCAATGCTGTTAAGTTAAGGATTTAGCCAAAGGGAAGTCAAGCTTTTAAAGCTTGACTTCCCTAAGTAGTATCTCTCGGTTAAAAAAGCAATACTTGCTTAAGTTAACAGCATTGGAGAGGACACCAACCAATAATTAAAATCTAATGCATAATCTAATGCACAATCTAGTGCATAATAAAAGCTCAATAATGGTATGAAGATGAAATGTGCGACGCCAATGAAGGTGACCATAGCTGCTTCTTTGTTTGGACAATAAAAAAAGATGCATTTAAAATTGTCCCTACTTAAAAATAAAGTTTAAAATTAAAGTTGACACCTCTTAGCAAGTAATTTCTAGTTTAAAAGTTTATTATGAGTGGTGTCAACTCTTGCCAGGATTTTAAATGTTCCCACAAAAAAAATTTGATCTTGTACCTTTGCAAAAAATAAATTATGAGTAAAGTTTGGTTAATAACAGGATGTTCTACTGGTTTTGGTAGAGAATTATCGAAAGCTGTGATAAAAAATGGCGATAAAGTGGCAGTAACTGCAAGAAAAATTGATGATATAAAAGATATTGTAGAAGGCAATGAAGCCAATGCTATTTCGCTAACATTGGATGTAACAAAACAAGTAGATATTGATGCAGCTGTAAAAGCAACGATAGAAAAATTTGGCAGAATTGATGTACTCGTAAACAATGCTGGCATTGGATATTTTGGTGCTGTAGAAGAAAGTGAAGATGAACAAGTACGCCGTATGTTTGACATAAATGTTTTTGGTTTGGGCAACATGACACAAGCTGTTTTGCCTATTATGCGTGCACAAAAAGCTGGGCACATTTTAAATATTTCTTCTATTGGTGGCTTGCGTTCTTTTCCTGCTGTGGGTTATTACAATGCTACCAAATACGCTGTGGATGGGCTTTCGGAAGCATTGGCAAAAGAAGTAGCACCGCTTGGAATAAAAGTTACCCTTATTTGCCCGAGTGGTTTTAGAACTGATTGGGCTGGGCGCTCGGCAGATAATAGCCACATTGTAATAGATGATTATGCTACAACTGCAGGACAAAATAAATCTGATATTCGAGGATATAGTGGCCACCAACCTGGCGACCCTGTGCGTGCGGCTTTGGCTATGATAAAAGTTGTGGAAACTGAAAATCCGCCACTGCGTTTATTGCTTGGTGCTGCTGCATTAAAAGGTGCAAGATTAAAATTAGATGAGCTTAAAAAAGATTTTGATACTTGGGAAGAAACGACTGTAGGAGCTGACTTTCCGAAGGATTAAAAATATTATGCTGCAGATATTGCAGCATTTTTTTTGGGTAAAAAATTTTGAAAAGTGATTTATGTAAAAATGAAGAATTGAACATTTATATAGGAATTCCCTTCCTACTCTCCCCTTTTTTTCAGATATTTGCGTAATCTCTAAAAAATGAATGTACTACTACAACAAGTAACCATCATTGCGGCATCATCGGCTTATCATAAGCAAGTAAAAGATATTCTTATTGTAGATGGCGTTATAAAACAAATTGCTAGCAACATTTCTCCAGAAAATTATGACATAATAAAAGGAAATGATTTACATGTAAGCATTGGCTGGATGGATATTTTTGCAGACTTTGCTGAGCCAGGTAATGAGCACAGAGAAACGCTTGAAAGCGGCGCCAATGCCTCAGCAGCAGGCGGTTTTACAGATGTGATGCTTATTCCAAATACAAACCCAGTGGTGGATAGCAAAGCACAAGTAGAGTTTTTAATAGAACGTTCCAAACAACTTCCTATAAATATTTTTCCAATTGGCGCTGTTACAAAAAATGCTGAAGGCAATACGCTTGCTGAAATGTACGACATGCATGCAAGTGGTGCAGTAGCATTTAGCGATGGCACAAAATCTATACAACAGAGTGGCGTTTTACTAAAAGCTATGCAATATGTAGTAGCAAAAAATGCTACAATTATACAAGTGGCCGATGATAAAAGCATAAGCGATGCTGGATTAATGAATGAAGGTATAGAAAGTACAAAACTTGGTTTGCCGGGCAAACCTTCTATAGCTGAGGAATTGATGATAGCTAGAGATATTGAATTGTTGGGTTATACAAATTCTAAATTGCACATTACAGGGGTATCTACAAAAAAAGGAATTGAACTTATTGCTGTCGCTAAGAAAAATGGTTTGCAAATTTCTTGTTCTGTTACACCTTATCATTTATTGTTTTGCGACGAAGATTTGTATGGCTACGATAGCAACTTAAAAGTAAATCCACCCTTACGTACACGAGCAGATATGCAGGCGTTGCAAGCTGCTTTGCGTATAGGAGAAATAGATTGCATAGCTAGCCATCACAGCCCACAAAGCTGGGATGATAAAACCTGCGAATTTGAATATGCAAAAAATGGTATGATAACTTTGCAAACATTGTACGGCACTATAAATGGGATAATGAATGATACAGCAGCTTTGGTAAAAATACTTACGGAAAATAATAGGAATATATTTGATATTGCAAAACCGAGTATAGAAGAAAATGTTAGCGCATGTTTAACTATATTTACCCCTAATACCGAATATGTTTTTGAAGAGAATAGGATTGTATCGAAATCTAAAAACAGTGCATTTGTGGGGAAGATGATGAAGGGGAAGGTTGTGGGGATTATTAATAAGGGTAAAATGGTTTTGAATAAAATATGATTGAATTTAGAGGGCTTTTGTAAACCTATAAGGTCTTATTGTAACCTATAAAAATTTAAAGACACTGAAAAGACCTTATAGGTTTTGGGAGAGATTCTAAATTTAATTTATGATTGATAAAAAATAGAATTATTAATATAATTTTACTATTAATAAAAAAGGAAATTATGCAAGCAACAAATATTACAGCATATACTGAAGATGTTTCTCAATTAGAAGCAATAAAAGCATTTATGAAAGCTTTAAAAATAAAATTCGAAGTACAAAAAGAATCGCCATACAATAAAAAATTTGTACATAAAATATTACAAGGCGACGAAGAATTTAAAAAAGGAAAATCCAAAGCAATTAAAACTGCTGATTTATGGAAATAATTTATAATCAGAAAGCTTTGGATGATTTATTGTTTTGGAAACAGAGTGGCAATGCTAAAATTCAAAAGAAGATATCTGAATTAATTGAAGCTATAGAATTAAATCCATTTAAAGGAATTGGAAAACCCGAAGCACTAAAATTTCAACTTGCGGGCAAATGGTCTCGAAGAATAAATCTTGAACATCGCATTATTTATAAAGTTGGAGATGAAGAAATAAAGATTTATTCTCTAAAAGACCATTACTAAATTATTATTCTTGGATATAGAATATTAAATTTTTACATGAAAAACATTTCAGCAAAATATATAGGCTTAATTACAGGTGGTTTAATGGTGTTGGTTTCCTCATTAATGTTTTACCAATTTCATTATCCAGATACGGGTACGGTGAAATATGTATGTTTTAGCATTTATACTGTTGGAATTATTGTTGCTTTGCTTAATTTTAAAAATAGGGATGGCAATAAAGATTTTAAAGATTATTTTTCGGAAGGATTTAAAACATTTGTAGTCGTAGCTTTAATAATGGCCATTTTTACATTTGTATTTTATAAAATGAACCCACAAATATTTGAAAAAACAATTGCGGAAATAAATAAGATAAACGCTTTAGATACCAATAAAACACCACAAGAAGTAATTGACAATGGAAATAAAATAAAAAACATTCAATTACCGATGACCATAACAATAAATACGTTAATGTATATGATTATTGGCGCTTTGGTAACTTTGATTGGTGCAGGTTTTTTATCGCAGAAGAAAATGAATTGATTTTAAAAAAAATACCCCACAAAGTGCACAAAGAACACAAAGAAAAACTTAGTGAATTACTTGTGTTCTTTGGGGAAACCAACTATAATTCAGAAAAAGATGAATAAAGAAATATCGTTGAACGGAGCGTCGCCACTGTCGCTGCACATAGCTACTTCTTTGTTCGGACAATAAAAATAAATAATGGATTTATCAATTGTAATACCACTGTTTAACGAAGACGAATCTCTTCCACACTTAATGGAGTGGATAGAGCGTGTAATGCTGGCCAATAATTATAGCTACGAAGTTATAATGGTGGACGATGGCAGCACCGACAATTCGTGGAATGTTATTGAAGGACTTCGTGTAAAAAATGATGCGGTGAAAGGCATAAAATTTCAGCGAAATTATGGTAAGAGTGCAGCATTGAACGAAGCTTTTAAAGCAGCACAGGGCGAGGTCATCATTACCATGGACGCAGACATGCAAGACTCCCCCGATGAAATACCCGAGCTACGCAGAATGGTATTAGAAGAAAATTTTGATATTGTAAGCGGGTGGAAAAAGAAACGTTACGATAATACTTTTACAAAAAATATTCCATCAAAATTATTTAATGCTGCTGCAAGAAGAAGCAGCGGTATAAAATTAAATGATTTTAATTGTGGTTTAAAAGCATACCGAAAAAAAGTAGTAAAAAGTATTGAAGTATATGGCGAAATGCATCGTTACATTCCCATACTTGCTAAGTGGGCTGGCTTTAGACGAATTGGTGAAAAAGTGGTAGAGCATAGAGCCAGACAATTTGGTATTACAAAATTTGGTTGGGAGCGTTTTGTAAATGGATTTTTAGATTTATTTTCCATCATGTTCGTTGGCAAATTTGGAAAAAGACCTATGCACTTTTTTGGGCTTTGGGGTACGCTTTCTTTTATTTTGGGCTTTGGCATTTTTACTTACCTCACTATCTCTAAATTCTTTTTTGATACTACTGGTATGACGCAAAGACCATTATTTTTCTTTGCATTGTTTATAATGACAATTGGTGTACAACTCTTTCTAGCAGGATTTATTGGCGAATTGATAGCAAGAAATTCTAGCGAAAGAAATAGTTATCTTATTGAGCAAAAAATGGGATTGTAAAATGCAAAAAATTGTAATTATTGGGCCAGCTTACCCGCTGCGTGGAGGCGGGATGGCTACATTTAATGAACGCCTTGCAAGGCAATTTATACACCAAGGTTTTGATACAACCATTTATACTTTTTCGCTACAATACCCTTCCTTTATTTTTCCTGGTAAAACACAATACTCTACAGAAGTTGCCCCAAAAGATTTGGATATAAAAGTGCGCATCAATTCTATATTTCCGCCCAATTGGATAAGCGTGGGAAACGAATTAAAAAAACTACGACCAGATATTATTGTAGTACGATATTGGTTGCCGCTTATGGGGCCATGTTTGGGAACAATCTTGCGTTTGGTAAAAAAAAATAAGCACACAAAAATTGTGTGCATTGCCGATAATATTATTCCGCACGAAAAAAGAAAAGGCGATAAAGCTTTTACAAAATATTTTTTAAAACCAATAGATGAGGTGATAGTGATGAGCGAAAAAGTGATGGCGGATTTAAAAACATTTGACCCTAAAAAACCTGTACAATTGGTACAGCATCCTTTGTATGACAATTTTGGAGAAAAAATAAATAAAGAAGTTGCAAGGCGAAATATTGGTATTGAAACAAAAGAAAAAATAATTTTATTTTTTGGATTTATAAGAAAATACAAAGGCTTGGATATTTTATTAGATGCATTAGCCATATTGAAAGCTAATGGTAATAATAATTTTAAAGTAATGATAGCAGGTGAATTTTATGAAGATAGAAAACCATTTGATGAACAAATAGTAAAACTTGGCTTGCAGGATATGCTTATTTTAAAAACAGATTTTATACCGGATAGTGAAGTGCGAAATTATTTTTGCGCAGCAGATATGGTAATACAACCTTATAGAAATGCTACTCAAAGTGGCGTTACGCCCCTTGCCTATCATTTTGAAATACCAATGATTGTTACTAATGTTGGTGGATTGCCTGCGCTTGTGCCAGATGGTAAAGTGGGATTAGTGGCTGAGCCCAATGCAGTTTCTATTGCAGAAAAAATATTGTTGTTCTTTTCTAAAAATGAAAATTATTTTGATGAAAATATTAAAGAAGAAAAAAAGAAATTTAGCTGGGAAAAATTGGTAGAAGCGATAATAGATGTTAGATTTTAGATACAAGATATTAGACACAAGATAAAGACATGTAAATTTGTATTATGAAAACAACCATTTCAAATATTATAAAAGCATCTATCGATGTAAAACAACTTATTGTAGAGGACGATGTTTTCATTAATAAAATACAACAATGTGTAGAGTTAATAACTACCGCTTTTAAAAACGGCAACAAGGTATTGTTTTGTGGAAACGGTGGCAGTGCAGCAGATGCACAACATTTAGCAGCAGAATTTACTGGCAGATTTTATAAAGATAGAGATGCACTTTTTGCAGAAGCATTGCACGTAAATAGCTCTTATATGACGGCAGTAGCAAACGATTATGGTTTTGATGTAGTGTATAGCAGAATGCTTAATGGCATTGGTAAAACTGGTGATGTATTGGTGGCTATAAGCACATCGGGCAATAGTGCAAACATTATAAATGCTGTAAACACCGCAAAAGAAAAAGGAATGATTACTATTGGTTTTACTGGGCAAGTTGGTGGCATAATGAAAGACATTTGCGATGTGCTAATCAACGTTCCATCTACAGATACGCCACGCATACAAGAGAGCCATATTTTAGTTGGTCATATTATTTGCCAAATGGTAGAGCAACAATATTTCAATTTTTAACATGATTCCATTACACGAAATAAATACAGATTGGACACTTTTTATAGATCGTGATGGTGTAATAAACCACGAAAAACAAAACGATTACATACATACATGGGAGGAGTTTCGTTTTTACGATGGCGTGTTAGAAGCATTTGAAATTTTTGCAGGGATTTTTAAACGCATCATTATTGTAACCAATCAAAAAGGTGTAGGCAAAGGCGTTACAAAAGAAACTGACTTGCAAACAATTCATAAAAATATGCAAGACGAAATTGAAAAACAGCATGGCAGAATTGATGCTATTTATTATTGTACAGATTTAGATAATGATAGCCCAAATCGTAAACCACAAACAGGTATGGGTTTGCAAGCCTTAAAAGATTTTGCAGATATAGATTTAACCAAAGCTGTAATGATAGGTAATACTTTAAGCGATATGCATTTTGGTAGAAACCTTGGTGTAAAAACAGTTTTTTTACCTACCACTAGACCCGAAGTAGATTTGAATGAAGAATCCATTGATGCTGTTTATCCATCTCTTATCGCATTTGCCCATTCTTTAGTATAAGCTTTAGTTAAAGATTTATCAAATCTTAATTTTACCCTTTCATTCATTTATGATTTTATATATTTATGAAATGAAACGTACTCTTATTTTCCTTTTTACAATTATTATTGGCTTACAATTAAATGCTCAACGCATTTCTGCTGCCGATTATAAATTTCTTCGCAAAAAAGATGACTCATTAAGAAATGTAGGCTTAAAAATTATACAAGGCAGAAATGCATCGGATAGGTTTTTGGCCGATAGTGCCTTTACACGCATATTCGTTCGTGCCCTCAAAACTAAAAATAGTTTTCAGTTTCCTTTCGATTCCATCATCAATATTTCAAAATTATATGCGCCAGATAGTGCTTTTCGAATATTTACATGGCAATTGGTAATAAACGAAAATACGATAAGGCAACATGGTGCAATACAAATGAAAACGACTGATGGTTCTTTTAAACCTTTTGTATTGATAGATAAATCGGACATTACTAAAAACCCATACGATACCATTGCTGATAATACTGGTTGGATAGGTGCAGTGTATTATAAAATTATTTTGAAAAAATACAATGGACGTAATATTTATACGCTACTTGGTTTTGATGAAAATAGTTTGAAGAGCGATAAAAAAATAATGGATATTCTAGAATTTGTAGATGGCAAGCCAATATTTGGCAACAAAATTTTTATAATGGAAAATGGAAGTAATTATCCAAAAAATACGGCTCGTTTTATTATGGAATTTAAAAAAGAATCTTCTCCTCGCCTTACATACGATGAAGATATGGATGCCATTGTATTTGATGAATTAATTTCTGAAACAAATACGCCACAAAAAAAATGGACGCTTATTGCAGACGGTGAACATGAAGGATTTAAATGGAGAGATGGAAAATGGATACATATCAGAAATATATTTGCTGGGCAGCCTACAAAAAAATATGAAGCCCCGAAAACTATTAGAGATGCAAATGGAAATATAAATAATGAAAAACAATAAAGACGATGTAAATAACAGAATTAAAACCAATTCCTACAAACATCGTATCTGCAAAAAAAGAAAATGAAAGATTACAATATAGAAATTGCCACACTTGGTAACGGTTGCTTTTGGTGTACCGAAGCCGTTTTTCAAAATGTGAAAGGCGTTATAAAAGTAGAAAGTGGTTATAGTGGTGGTGATATGGAAAACCCAACATACAAAGATATTTGCACAGGTGCAACTAACCATGCAGAATGCTTGCAAATAACTTTTGATAACACAATTATTTCCTATGAAGAATTGTTAAAAATATTTTGGGAAACACACGACCCCACAACGCCAAATAGACAAGGCAACGATGTGGGTACACAATACCGAAGCATTATTTTTTATCAAAACAAAAATCAGCATTCGATAGCTGAAGAATATAAGAATGCATTAAACTCAAGTAGCAATTATAAAAAACCGATTGTTACATTAATAGAACCTGCCACAACATTTTACAAAGCAGAAAATTATCATCAAAATTATTTTAACCAAAATGGTAATGCTCCATATTGTCAAATTGTTGTACGGCCAAAAGTTGAAAAATTTAATAAATTTTTTAGTAATTATAAGAAATAGTTTAGCACATTTTATTTTTTATTTAAACTATAATTTTTACTAAAATAAATAATTTATTTTTTTATATTAATTAATTTCTTCATACATTTGTTTTACCAATTTGCTTAGGTGTTCATCGCTTTTCCCCCATTCCGATTAATACCTTCTAAAAAGTTTTACATAATTCCGCATCCAAGCATATAAGAAAAACTAATTTTCGTACAGACCTGTGAGCTATTTTTTAAACCTAAAATAAAAAAATGCTTACATTATTACAAAAACCTGCCAGACTGCTAGCGCTAGCTATGGCAGTAACCTCAATGGTTTCAGCACAATTTAGACCTTATACTCAGGTTTTTTCTCAAAATTTAAAGGGTGGCACAGCCATATTCGGAAACACGAGTATGCACATTCTCAATGGTACAACTGTAGAACTTACTAAAATGAACGAAACAGGAAATGCAGCCAATGGGCAAGGTGGTATTGGTTTTAGCCAATACGGTAATGACAACTCCAACATGCAGCCTGCAAATATTGATCCTGTAGTTGTAACTCCTCCACTTACTGTTTTCACTAGCGCCTCATCGTGGAAATATAATAATCCAAATACCGACCAAGGAACAGCATGGCGTACACTTTCGTCTCCACCAGCAATAAATTGGTTGAGCGCAACAGGAACTTTTGGGTATGGGTCTTCCCAAACAATTACCATACCATCTGGTTTTAAAACAAATTACTTTTTAAAAACAGTAAACATTGTTAACCCAGCTTTATATTCCACATTTAATTTTACATACAGTTATGGCGATGGAGCAGTTGTATATGTAAATGGTGTGGAAGTAACTCGTTCCAACATGCCAACAGGAACAGTTTCATATAACACAAGTGCATCTAACAACAGTATAACAACAAATGAAATTTTCACTGTACAATCATCAGCATTTGTAGCAGGTAATAATGTAATAGCTGTAGAAGTACATCAAAAAAGTGCCAATAGTAGTGACTGCTTTTTTGATATGAGTTTAAATGCTACACCGCTCGTAAACACAAGCACACCTAATGCTACTTCGGCAGATTTAATTTTACCTGCTGGCACAAACACCATAAAATTTGCAAGATTATACTGGGGTGGAAGGATCAATAAATCTGTTATTACTGCATCACCTGATACCTTGCGAAAAATAAAGATCCGGAGGGGTTCTGTGGCAAGTTATTCAACTGCAATTGCGCCTGCCAGTAATGTGGATCTCTTTTCATTGAGTGGTACAGAAACCGTTTACCAGACCTATGTTGATATAACAGCTTTTCTTCAATCAC
>JAYSOC010000301.1:0-1655 GCA_043723285.1 Ferruginibacter sp.
TTACAGGCCCAGAGAGCGCTATTGCAAACATGCGCATGTGTATAGATGCAGATGTGCCAGTAGTTTGTGGTAGTACAGGTTGGGTAATGCATGAAGAAGAAATTAAAAAATATTGCACAGAAAAAAATGGAACACTTTTATATGCAAGTAATTTTAGCATTGGAGTAAATATTTTTTTTGAAGTAAATAAAAAGCTTGCTTCGTTAATGGCTTCACAAAAAGAGTATACAATAAGTGTAGTAGAAATACACCACACACAAAAGAAAGATGCACCAAGTGGTACAGCTATTTCTTTAGCTCAGCAAATAATTTCTGAGCGCAGCGATAAAAATAACTGGATACTAGGCAATACAACAAATGCCGATGAAATAAGCATTATAAGTAAAAGAATAGACCCCGCACCTGGGACACACTATGTAAAATATACATCTGATGTGGACGATATAGAAATTATACATACAGCCCACAACAGAAAGGGATTTGCCGCTGGAGCATTAGTAGCCGCAGAATTTGTTGTTGGCAAAAAAGGTATTTTTAGTATGAAAGATGTTTTGCAAATATTGTAGGCAAGCGAACAACATAAAAATGCCCCACAAATTAATTGCAGGGCAAAAATATTTTTCTATATTATTTACAAAGTGAATGCAACTCTTACTCCAAATGCACCACCAGCATTACTATAACCAGAGTACTTCAATAAAACATCTACCTTGTCATTTATTTCAAAACCTAAACCTGGAATATATGTAAATTTAGCTGTTTGTCCTGCACCAGAAAAAATACTTATTCCTAATTGAGCAGCACCATAAAAATTAGTAGCAAAATTATATTTTACACCACCTAAAATTGGAATTACCGCAGTGTTCCTAATCTTTGTTGTTGTATTTTCAATCTTTCTGCCTACATATTCAATAATTCCTGAATTTAAACTGAGATGCGTTTTCTCATCTATCCTATATTCTAATTGTGCAGTTGCGCCTAAGCCAACTGAATAAGCAATATTTAAATTTCCAGTAGCTAAAGCAAGCTCTCCTCCTACATTAAATTTTACTTTACTATCATCTTTTTGCGCATTAGAGGTTAGGCTTACAATAATAATGGATAAACTAAGTACTATTTTTTTCATTTTATTTTTAATTTTTGAATTGCAAATTTAGCAAGTAATTTTTTGATGAAAATAATTTACTTTGTTAAAAAAAACATACAAAAAAAAGTTGCAAATAGTTGCAACTTTTTTTTTAAACTTTTTAATTAAGCCTTTGGTGCTTCTTCAACTGCATCTGCAGCTTTTTCAGCTGCATCACCCTTACCTGTAAGCTCTTCAAATTTATCTTCAGCTTTATCTTTTAATTCTTCAGCTTTATCTTTAGCTACTTCCCAAGCATCTTCAGCTTTGTCTTTTACATCTTCCCATACATCCCCAGCTTTGTCTGCAAGTTCTTCTGCTTTGTTTTTTAATTTGTCGAAAAAGCTTTCTTCTTCTTTGATGATTTCTTCACTCATGATTTTAATTTTTTAAGGATTTTAATAATTTACGAAATTATGCATTTTTATTTCAACTCAAACGAAAGAAAATAAAATTTTACCAAATTCTTGCTCTACTCTCTGGTTTTAAGTACATAGTATTTCCTTCTTTAATATCAAATGCTTTGTAA
>JAYSOC010000302.1:0-10605 GCA_043723285.1 Ferruginibacter sp.
CAAAACCATGGCTAATTTTAAGAAACTATAATTATCAATATGCCCAGTTACGGCTTTTACAGCATAACGAAGCGCTAAATAAAATTGCACAATGCATAATATCCATATCAAGTACAAACTGTTAATGTTAGGCATAAAATAAATTTTAGACTAAAGTTATAATAAAAAATGAACTGTTGAAATAAAATGTTAGAAACCATAAATACATATCAATTTAGTTTTAGCGAAGCTGTAGAACGCCTCAAAAACGTTGTAAACAGAACGCCGTTGCAACTCAATGTAAATCTCTCCAAAAAATATCAATGCAATGTGTATTTAAAAAGAGAAGATTTGCAAGTGGTGCGTTCGTACAAGCTGCGTGGTGCGTATAATATGATGAGCAGTTTATTGCCTGAGCAATTGCAGCGTGGCGTGGTATGTGCAAGTGCAGGCAACCATGCGCAGGGTTTTGCATACAGTTGCAAAAAGCTAGGTGCTAAAGGTGTTGTGTTTATGCCAGTTATTTCGCCCAATCAAAAAACATCTCAAACAAAAATGTTTGGCGACAATTTTATAGAAGTAAAATTAGTAGGCGATACGTTTGATGATTGTGCCATTGCCGCAAAAAAATATACAGAAGAAAATGGAATGACTTTTATTCCACCATTTGATGATTATAAAATTATTGAAGGGCAAGCAACAGTTGGAGTAGAAATATTAGAGGAGCTAAACGATGTAGATTTCATTTTTATGGCAGTTGGTGGCGGTGGCCTAAGTGCAGGCGTAGGTTCCTATTTTAAAACATTTTGTCCACAAACAAAAATAATTGGCGTAGAGCCAAAAGGTGCACCAAGTATGTATGAGGCATTAAAAGCCGGGCACCCAGTAACGCTGGAAAATATTGAACGCTTTGTAGATGGCGCTGCCGTAAAACGTGTAGGCGATATTACTTTTTCTATTTGTAAAGATGTGTTGGATGATATGTTGTTGGTGGATGAAGGGAAAGTGTGTACTACTATTTTACAATTGTATAATGAAGATGCCATTGTTGCAGAACCTGCTGGTGTATTAAGCATTGCAGCTTTGGATGAATATTCCGAACAAATAAAAGGAAAAAATATTGTTTGTGTTATTGGTGGTGGCAACAATGATATAGATCGTATGCAAGAAATTAAAGAACGCAGTTTGCAATACGAAGGACTCAAACATTATTTTCTTATTCGTTTTGCTCAAAGACCTGGTGCGTTAAAAGAATTTGTAAACCATGTGTTGGGTGATAATGATGACATTACTCGTTTTGAGTACATGCAAAAACACAACAAAGAAACTGGCCCAGCATTGGTGGGCATTGAATTAAAAACAAAAAATGATTATGATGTGTTGTTGAAAAATTTAAACAACTATCATATTAATTATACAGAATTGAAGAGTGGGGATAATGCATTTGGGTATTTGGTGTGAAGAATTTCACGCAACGACACTGCGATAACAACAAAACAAAGTTGTGAATGTTGTATCAACGCTGTGTACGCTGTAATCTTTGTATCGCCGTGTGAAAAAAACTGCATCCGCCATTATCGCCGTGTGAAAAAAATAAATAATATGCAAACATCTAACAAAGGTCTTTATAATTCCTACTTTGAGCACGACTCCTGTGGTATTGGTTTTGTAGCGAACATTAAAGGCGTAAAATCGCACCAACATATTTCTGATGCACTTACGGTATTGGAAAATATGGAGCACAGAGGTGCGTGCGGTTGCGAAAACAACTCTGGCGATGGAGCAGGCATTATGTTGCAAATGCCACACGAATTTTTCTTTGATGAATGTAAAAAACTTGGTATTCATTTACCGCCATTTACAAAATATGCAGTGGGAGTTATTTTCTTCCCTAGAGAAATAAGATTGAGAGAAGAGTGTCGTTCGTTGTTTAATAAAGCTGCCGAAAAATTAAATATAGAAATACTTGGTTACAGAAAAGTACCTGTGAATGCAGAAAATATTGGGCCAACATCGTTAAGTGTAGAGCCAGAAATGGAACAGGTTTTTATTGCTTGTCCAGATCATGTAAAAGATGTAGATGCTTTTGAACGCAAACTTTTTGTGCTGCGCAATTATGCTACACATACCATAAACAATACCATAAAAAAAGACAGCATTGGTTTTTATATGGCATCGCTGTCGTACAAAACCATTATTTACAAAGGGCAATTAACAAGCTCACAAGTGCGAGGTTATTTTCCTGATTTATCCAACAAAAAATTGGTGAGTGCATTTGGTTTGGTACATTCTCGTTTTGCCACCAATACTTTTCCAAGTTGGAAATTGGCACAACCATTTCGGTACATAGCACACAATGGCGAAATAAATACATTGCAAGGAAACTTAAATTGGCTCAAAGCTGTAGAGCAACGTTTTACCACGCCTTATTTTAGCAAAGAAGAAATGAATTTGTTGTTGCCGATTATTTCTGGGCAGCAATCAGACTCTGCAAGTTTAGATAATATGATTGAGTTATTGTTATTGTGTGGAAGAAGTTTGCCGCAAGTAATGATGATGCTGATACCCGAAGCTTGGGATGGCAACGAGGATATGGATCCTGTAAAAAAAGCATTTTACGAATTTCATGCAAGCATCATGGAACCATGGGATGGTCCTGCTTCTATATCATTTACCGATGGAAAAATTATTGGCGCTACGCTGGATAGAAATGGATTGCGACCATCTCGTTATTGTGTAACTACTGATGATAGGGTTATTATGGCAAGCGAAACTGGTGCTTTGCCTATTGATCAAAAATTAATAAAAGAAAAAGGAAGACTACAACCAGGGAAAATGTTTGTGGTGGATTTAGAGCAAGGCAGAATTATTAGCGATGAAGAATTAAAACAAAATATCTGTAGCCAAAAACCATACGACAAATATTTAAATCAATATAAAATTCGTTTAGAAGAAATAGAAGATCCACGTGTGGCGTTTACGCACTTAACCGATGCCTCTATTTTAAAATACCAAAAAGCATTTGGTTATTCTACCGAAGATATTGATACCATTTTAAAACCAATGGCACTCGATGGAAAGGAACCCATAGGCTCCATGGGAACAGATACGCCATTGGCAATACTGAGCGATATTCCACAACATATTAGTTCATATTTCAAACAATTATTTGCACAAGTTACCAATCCGCCCATTGATCCAATACGAGAAAGATTGGTAATGAGTCTCGCCTCTTTTGTAGGAAACAATGGAACGTTGTTAGAAGAAAAGCCAGAAGATTGCCATACCGTTGCGTTGAAACATCCGATACTTACCAGTAAAGAATTGGAAAAATTGCGTAGCATCGATACAGGAAAATTTCAAAGCAAAACATTGCAAACTTATTTTCGTGCAGATGGAAAAGATGGCTCATTAAAATTAGGTTTAGAAAGATTGTGCCGCTATGCAGAAGATGCCGTGCACGATGGTTTTGAAGTGTTGATATTGAGTGATAGAGCCGTTGATAGCGACCATGCAGCCATTCCAACTTTACTAGCCACATCGGCCGTGCATCATCATTTGATAGAAAAAGGGTTGCGTGGGCAAGTGGGCATTGTGGTAGAAGCCGGCGATGTGTGGGAAGTGCATCACTTTGCATGTTTAATTGGTTTTGGTGCTACGGCTATTAATCCATATTTGGCAATGGCATCTATTAGAAATATGAAAACCAATGGTGCATTGCAAACAGATTTAGCATGGGAAGATTTACGAAAAAATTATATAAAAGCTGTGTGCGATGGTTTGCTAAAAGTGTTTTCTAAAATGGGCATTTCTACTTTACAATCTTACCAAGGCGCTCAAATTTTTGAAATATTAGGGCTTGATAAAAATTTAGTTGATGCTTATTTTACTGGTGCTGTTAGTCGCATAGAAGGTGTAACGCTTGATGGGCTTGCAAAAGAAGCATTGGCAAAACATTATGTAGCGTTCAGTAAAAAATCAATGCCCAATGATAGGCTCCCAGTTGGTGGTGTGTATCAATGGAAACGCAAAGGCGAATTTCATTTGTTTAATCCAACTACCATTCATCTCTTGCAATATTCTACAAGAATGAATGATTACAATACTTTTAAAAAATATTCGAAAGCCGTAAACGACCAAAGCGAGAGAGCTGCAACTTTACGAAGTTTATTTAATTTAAAAAATACTCGTTCCGCTATTTCTATTGATGAGGTAGAACCTGCAGAAAATATTTACAAACGCTTTGCCACTGGTGCCATGAGTTTTGGTAGCATTAGCTGGGAAGCGCATACCACACTAGCTATTGCCATGAACAAGCTTGGTGGTAAAAGCAATACTGGCGAGGGTGGAGAAGATGAAAGGCGTTACTCAACATTACCGAATGGAGATAATATGCGCTCGTCTATTAAACAAATTGCATCGGCAAGGTTTGGTGTAACGAGTTTGTATTTAACCGAAGCAGATGAGTTGCAAATAAAAATGGCGCAAGGTGCAAAGCCAGGCGAGGGTGGACAATTGCCAGGGTATAAAGTAGATGAATGGATAGGAAAAGTACGACATGCCACGCCAGGTGTAGGATTAATTTCTCCGCCACCGCACCATGATATTTATTCTATTGAAGATTTGGCACAACTTATTTTCGATTTAAAAAATGCAAATCGTGCTGCAAGAATAAATGTAAAGCTTGTGAGCAAAGCTGGCGTGGGTACCATTGCAGCTGGTGTAGCAAAAGCGAAAGCAGATGTAATTTTAATTGCAGGGCATGATGGTGGTACAGGTGCATCGCCCATAAGTTCTATCAAGCATGCGGGCTTGCCTTGGGAGCTTGGTTTGGCAGAAGCCAATCAAACGCTTGTAAAAAATAAATTGCGCAGCCGTGTGGTTTTACAAGCCGATGGGCAAATGAAAACTGGTAGAGATATTGCCATTGCAACATTGCTCGGTGCAGAAGAATGGGGCGTAGCCACCGCTGCACTCGTAGTAGAAGGTTGTATTATGATGCGCAAATGCCATTTGAACACTTGCCCTGTTGGTATTGCTACACAAGACCCCGAACTCAGAAAACGTTTTACTGGCGATGCTGAGCATGTGGTAAATTTCTTTAAATTTCTTACAGAAGAACTGCGTGAAATAATGGCGGAGCTTGGTTTTAAAACGATCAACGAAATGGTAGGGCAGGTAGATTGTTTGGTACAAAAAGAAAATATTGAACATTGGAAATATAGTAAACTCGATTTGTCGCCGATACTTTATAAGCAACCTGCATCTGCATTTACAGGATTGTATAATTTGGAAAAGCAAGATCATGAATTGGAAAATGTATTGGATTGGCAATTGCTAGCCGCAGCAAAATCATCTTTAGAAAATAAAGAAAAATCTTTTGCATCATTTAATATTAAAAATACAAACAGAACCGTTGGTACCATTTTATCTAACGAAATAACAAAGTTGTACAAAGCCAATGGCTTACCAGATGATACCATACATGTAAAATTTAATGGAACAGCGGGGCAAAGTTTTGGCGCATTTAATACAAAAGGAATAACGCTGGAATTAGAAGGCGATGCCAACGATTATTTTGGAAAAGGATTGAGTGGTGCAAAACTTATTGTGTATCCATCTGCCGATGCTGGTTTTGTACCAGAGGAAAATAGTATTATTGGTAACGTGGCTTTTTATGGGGCTACCAGTGGTTATGCATTTATAAGAGGCAAAGCTGGCGAACGATTTGCAGTTCGCAATAGCGGCGCAAATGTAGTGACAGAAGGCGTTGGCGACCATGGCTGCGAATACATGACTGGTGGAAATGTTATCATACTCGGTGCAACAGGAAGAAATTTTGCCGCAGGTATGAGCGGTGGTATTGCATACATATATGATGTGCTACATACTTTTGCCAATACCTGCAACAAAGAAATGGTAGATATAGATCCGCTATCGAATGATGATGCAACATTTTTGAAAGATTTGATTGAACAGCATTTTAGTTATACAAAAAGCACGGTAGCAAAATTTGTGTTGAACGATTTTGAAAATCAGTTACAGCATTTTATAAAGGTTTTTCCGAAGGATTATAAGAAGGTATTGGAGGGGAAGAAGAATTTTAAACACATAAGCACAGTAGGAACATAGAAGCACAATAGTAAACCTATGTGAACCTATGTGTCTATGATACTATGTGGTAAAAAATTAAACACATAGGCACACTAGGGTCATAGAAACACAATAGTAAAACCTATGTGAATCTATATCTCTATGATACTATGTGGTAAAAAATTAAACACATAGGCACGCTAGGATCATAGAAACACAATAGTAAACCTATGTGAACCTATGTGACTATGATACTATGTGGTAAATTATTAAGTTTGTAGTAAATATTTTTAATCACAATAAAATTTTACTACTTATGAGTATTACACAAAAGTACCTTGACGAATTAACATTCAAAATTATCGGATGCGCAATTGAAGTACACAGAGAACTCGGACCAGGATTATTAGAAAGTGTTTATGAAAAATGTTTTGTTAGAGAATTGGCTTTACAAAATGTAGCACATAAAACACAGCTATGGGTTCCTATTGAATACAAAGGATTACAATTAGATGCTGATTTAAGATTAGATGTATTGGTTGAGGATTTAATATTGGTAGAATTAAAAGCAATTGATGGATTATTACCAGTACATCAAGCACAAGTTCTTACTTATATGAAACTTTTAAAAAAACCAAAAGGTGTTTTAATAAATTTTAATTGTACCAATATTTTTAAAGAAGGACAAAAGACTTTAGTAAATGAATATTATAGTGCATTACCTAAAATCTAAACACATAGGCACAATAGAATCATAGAAACACAATAGTAGCAAACCTATGTGAAACTATGTACCTATGATTCTATGTGTTAAAATAAAATATTATGGGCAACACAACAGGCTTCCTACAACACACACGAGAGCTTCCACAAAAAAGAAAAGTGGAAGAGCGGCTTAATGACTATAAAGAATTCGTGCTACCATACACAGATGAAAAGCTAAACGAACAATCTGGTAGATGCATGAATTGTGGCGTACCCTTTTGCCACAATGGTTGTCCGCTGGGGAATATTATACCAGAGTTTAACGATGCCGTGTATAAAAAAGAATGGAAAAATGCTTACGACATTTTAAGCTCTACCAATAATTTTCCAGAGTTTACGGGGCGCATATGCCCTGCCCCATGCGAGAGCGCATGCGTGCTAGGCATAAACCAACCTGCCATTGCCATTGAAGAAATAGAAAAACATATTATTGAAATTGCATTTGATAAAGGCTTTGTGGAAGCCAAAAAAAATATACACCGCACGGGTAAAAAAATTGCAGTAATAGGCAGTGGTCCTGCAGGCTTAGCAGCAGCAGCACAATTAAATTATGCTGGGCATGCAATTGTAGTTTTTGAAAGAGATGATTTACTAGGTGGTTTATTGCGCTATGGTATTCCAGATTTTAAATTAGAAAAATGGGTGATAGATAGGCGCATAAAATTTATGGAAGAAGAAGGCATTGTGTTTAAATGCAATGCAAATGTGGGGGTAAGTATTGGCATTACAGATTTACTAAGAGAATACGATGCCATCGTTTTAGCAGGCGGCTCTACCATCCCAAGAGATCTAAATATTACTGGCAGAAATATAAAAGGTGTGCACTTTGCTATGGATTTTTTAACACAGCAAAACAAGAGAGTATCAAATATAAATATAACCCAAGAAAATATATTCGCCACGAATAAAAACGTAGTTGTAATTGGCGGTGGCGATACTGGCAGCGATTGCGTGGGTACATCTAACAGACAAAAAGCAACAAGCGTAACACAATTTGAACTCATGCCCATGCCGCCAACCAACAGAACGACGCACATGCCTTGGCCGCAATACCCAATGATTTTAAAAACAACCTCCTCGCACGAAGAAGGTGCCAATAGACAATGGGCAACTGCCACCAAAGAATTTGTAGCCGATGAAAAAGGAAACTTAAAAGCCTTAAAAATTGTAGACCTTGAATGGAAAATAACCGAAGAAGGTAAACCCGCCAGCTTTGAAGAAATAGCCAATACCGAAAGAGAAATACCTTGTGAACTCGCATTGCTAGCCATGGGTTTTGTGTACCCGCAGCAAGAAGGATTACTTACACAATTAGAAATTGAACTTGACGACAGAGGCAATGTAAAAGCCACCGAAAAAGATTACCAAACCAATATTGCAAAAATATTTACTGCCGGCGATATGCGCCGTGGCCAATCACTCGTAGTATGGGCCATAAGCGAAGGGCGTGAATGCGCAAGAAAAGTTGATGAGTTTTTGATGGGTGAAAGTTTGTTGGAAGGGAAGGATGGGGTGAGGTGATATGTGGTTTGAAACAAAAATCTAATTAAATTTGATGTATGAAAAAAGTAGTATCGTCATTTACTGATAAAGTGCCTCATGTTATAATTGACAAAAAGTTGAATGGTTTAAACAAGGTTGTACTTTTTCCTGAGAAAGTTGAAAAGGCAAAAAAAGCTATTGAAAAAGTTGGTCTCCCTGACTTGACAAAGTATATTGAATAACATTCTTTTTTGTAAAATGTATCAAAGTAATAATTTTGAGTATAATGAAAACGAAAAGAGAAATAGTAGAAAAAAAACTGCCGAAAGGTTTTAAATTTAATGCTACCATAGATACTAAATATGGTGAACAACCTTTGTTTAAGGATAAGGTAGAAAGGGCAAATCATATCTTAAAAACAGTAGGGCTTCCTAAAATATAAATTGAACTTTTAGCTTATTGATTCGGAGTGTGTCCAAATATTATTTGTATAGTAAAATATCGGTGGTTATTATCAAATATTTTTTAAATAATCATAAAACTTATCATTATTTGAAATTAAAATACCCAATTAACAAATTATCTAATTCACCAATTAACATAGCCCTGTCAAGTAGCATGTTTGATTCTTCGCAACAAGTTTCCGGTAACAGTGAACAGTTATGACAAGCTGCAAGATTGCATGAGTTTGGTCCCTGTCCATGGCTGTCGATGCAAATAGGGTCACTTGAACACCATCTTGCATTTTCAATAGCATTGTAAACTATCGTTTCAAGATTGCCTTGCTTGCCTTGTCTTACAAGACCGCCTAGTGAACCTTCTGAATCACCAGATGCAGTGTAAATTAAAACTCCGTTCATTGTGTCATTAGAAAATTCAAGATTGCAGTAAATTCTTTCTCTTAATGCAGAACTTCCATAACCACATTCATAACTGAATTGGTTAATCAACAAATGAGCAAAAGTGTGAATCAAAACAAACTCCGGTTTTATTTCCCTTCGCTTTTGTCCTTTAGCTACTCTTGGTTTATTGTAGTTATCAGATAAAAATTTTGCCCTTGCAATCACTTCTTTTTTTGTCACCCATTCTTTCAATTTCTTTTCATTAAACTCAAAGAACACTCCTTCACCTCTTACAACCATTGCCGGAAGCCATGTGATGCTTCTTCCAAGTTTTATAAAATCCTTTTTTTCATCTAAAGTTTTTCCATCATCAGGAAGCCATCTTGAAAACCCTACAAATGCTCTTGTCTCTCTCAACTTGTGCAATAAACCAATGCTTGTTAAACCAATGCTGATTGCTCCGCCTGTTTCCAAATCATCGTAATTGTTTGCCTGAATTTTTGAAACAAAGAAATCTTGATTTTCTCCTCCAGCTTCTGCAAGTATTGCATCATATTCCATCTTGCGATATTTCTCTTCTGAATCATCCGTGATTGAACTGTCAGCACCCGAAATTCTTTTTGTCGCTGCTTCTAATAATTTTTCTGTGTAGCGTTCCTTTTTATCTTCAGCAAAATTTCTTTCTGCAACTAATTCAAATCTCATTTGCTGAAAATTTCCGTTCTCCATTCCTGTTGTGAGAAATCCCCAATTCTTTTCCAATACTTCAACTAATCTTCTGTCAACTGATTTTTCCCATTGAGGCAAATAGATTGAACTGCGAACTTGTGAGAAGTAAACATTGGATGCACCTTTTTGTACTACGATTAAATGTTGACCGCAATGTATTGTGTTATTTCTTTCGGCCTCTTCACCTAACCACGGTCTGCCACCGGAACAAGTAACACCAATCTTTGTAAGTGATTGTTCGTTGAATGCTCCCGCCATTGTTTTATGTGCTCCACAACTGCAAGTAATTTCAATACCTGACAAAGTACCGGAACTTCTTCCTGCTCTCAATCTCAAATTATGTTGCCCTTCAGATTGTGTTCCACCATGCACCCATTCCATGAATGGGAAATCCTGAATATGACCTTGTGGGCAAATAGAAATAAAACGAACAGGAATTAATCTCTGTCTTTTCTTTTCAGTTATTTCAGAACATGACCTACCTGAACCAAATGAAACTCCTGTGCAAATTGGCTTAAGGGAATCATAAATTGATACCTTCTCCATGTGTCCACACCGTGTGCAATAGTGCCACCTTGGAAATCTAACGAATGGAATTTTTAGTGATGGATTTGAAACACCAGGTCCAGGGTCTCTAAAATCAGGAGGTAATCGGAATTCCTTTACCCCCAATCTTTTTGCGAGTCTTGGCTCTTGTATTTTGAATTCGTCCAAT
>JAYSOC010000303.1:0-10577 GCA_043723285.1 Ferruginibacter sp.
CTTTTCTTTTCTAAAAACAACCTAACTCTAGATGGAATTGTTTTATCTTTTAAAAAATCTTTAGCAAAATTATCATAGTAGTCCACGCCGCCAAGCAAATCTTCTATTTCTTTAAAGCGTGCTTTTATTTTTAAAAATTTCTTTTCATTGTGCATACCTGCATACAACTTTGCCAAACCTTGTAGCATAAAAACTTTTGTGCGCCCATCGTTTTGGTACAAAAACAAAGCAGGGTTTTTGGTACGAGATGCTTTTTGCAATAAGTCATCTAATTGTAGTAAGTAAAATTCAAATTTTTCGGAACTGTTTGCCATTTGTAAAATATAAAGTAAAAAGAGTATAAAAAGTATAAAAAGTAAATTAAGTATAAAAGTAATTCAATAAATATGAAGTTTTTCATTGTCAAATTATCGAATTAGCAAATTAGCTAATTTGCTCAAAGTACGCAATCGTACCACCCACCCAAGTTTTATCTTTGTTGTAGCGTGTACCAATCATTTTGCCTTTGCTCAATCTTGCTAGGTTGTGTACCGCTATTGGTCTTGCCCATTCATCTTTCCAAAAATAAAACAAACGTATTTCTGCTTTTGCTGGTTCATCCATGGTTTCTATTATGGGGGCGTAATTTACTTTGCGTTGCAGTATCCAATTCTCTGGGTCTGTGATTTTATCAATATCATTTTGTGTAACATCTATCACCACGCCCATACCTGCAAATGAAAACAATGGTTTCAATACATACTCAGCTAAGTTTACAGGTTGTGTTACTTCGTTTAAGAAAAAAGTTTCGGGCACATAAGGGTTATCAATAAATGGTAAAGTAAATTTACTAATTCTATAAAACCAATTTGGATGTGGCACCCATTCTACATCGTATTCTTTGGTAAGGTCTATAATATTTTCTAATCCTTCTTGCTGTTGAAGGTCATCAAAAATTAAACGATTGTATATTCTTTTTACAATTTGTTTTTCGCCATTTTCTTTTTCGTAATACAATTGTTTACCTGTAGCTTTTAGTTTGGTAAGGCAAACCGTTTTTACGCCAAACAATTTTTCAGTAGCATGAAAATCTATTCTTGTTTTTTGTTGTTCAGGAAAAATTTCTAACAGTATTACATCATCTACATTGTGCTCTCCAACAATAATTTCTTTCAATAATTGTATGTACGATTCTTTATGGTATCCATTTAGGTAAGAAGAATGTGTAGTGGGCAGTTCAGCATATTTTGCTGTAAGCTCACTATGGTAAGCTTGAAAAGCATAGAGTGTAGGAAAGCCCTGCATCTCTATCAATTGCGGTTCAAATCCACCTTTACCATTGTCGCAAATACCAAAATCAAATACAATCATTTGCGCATGCCCTTCATTGCCCGCTACTCGTACACCCACAGGAATGCTGCGTTCTGTAAGTGCTGTAAAATTTGGCGCTACAATTACATCAATAATATCTTCGCAAGCATCCAACATTTTTTTTGTGAAATCTTTTGGAATAAAGAGCGGTGTTTCTGCATTTCTAAAATCCAATGCGCCTAGGCTTACCGCCTCTATTTCCTTCATGTACGCTTCGTACTTCTCTTCTGTAAAATTTTTATTGAAAGTTGTCCGTAAATCTTTTTGCATAAGTCAGTAGGTTCAAAGTTTAAAGTTCAAGGTTGGTCACATAAAAGTATAAGGAAATATTAAATCTTCAATCTTACATCTATCATGTTTCCACCATCTCCATCTTACTCAACGCCTCATTTAAAAAGTTTGGCAAAATTTGAGCATATGTATGAGCTATTTTATCTGGGTCGCCCAAATGGTCTATCATGCTTTGCCATTTTTCTAGGCCATGATTATCCACAACTATTTTTTTACGGGCTTCTGTTTGTAAGTGCATGCTCATACCCACAGCATCTGCCTCGGGGTGAAACTGCGTGCCCACCATATTTTCGTTGAATCGTACAGACATAATAGCTCTCTCCAAAGGCACATGTGGCCTAGCTTTTTCTATGGCCAATATTTTTCCACCAATTTCTTTTAAGTGATTATGCTTTGGTCCTGTTACCTGAAAATCTCTACTATCCACCGCATAAAAAGGATCCGTCAATTTTGCAAAAATACAATCATCTTTTGCATCCAATAAATAGTGAATAGGAAAAACACCAAATGCCGTACTCTTGCGTTTGCTCACATCAGCAATATCAAAATACCTGCAAGCCAACTGAAAAGAATGGCAAATAAAAAACACTTGTTTCTTCACCACATTTTCTTCTGCCGCATTATATTTTTCTACTTTTTTTATCCAATCAAAAAAAGCATTTTCCCATTCGCTGCCTTTGCTATCCAGCGGCGAGCCCGGGCCACCACTCGAAATATAAATATCAAAATCAAGACTTGGCAGTTCCACTTTTCTACGCACATCAAATTCTTCTTTCACCAAATCTAGCCCATGCATTTCTGCAAATTGATTGAGTATTTCTCTAATACAACGCATGCCTTGGTTATCTGCACCCTCGTACATATCTAAAATGCCAACCCTAATGGTATCGTTTCCAAAACTATTCATTACATAAAATTAGCGAAACTTTTGTAAAACCTTGTAGAACAATAGATGATTTTATACCGAATGTTTACACATAAGTGGATTATTTAAGATACTGGATATCAAATTGTTCTTATTTTGATTTATGTATCTTAATTAACCCTCACCCATGATACACCCTCGAACACACAATCCTCTCCTCAATTTCCAAAACCTCCGCCACCAACATATCTTCTTCGCCTTCCACTTGCCTTGTATATTCCATAAAAACTCTTTCGTTGTTTGCAGTAAGTTTTTTTAGGTGGTAATGCAATGTTGGCAATCTTTCAAAAGCATCTTGCCACCAAGCTCTCAATGCATCTTTGCCTACAATCCATCCTTCGGTTTCGGGTTGTCGTATTTTTAATTTGGGGCTATAGTGTTTTGCATTATCATCGTATAGGGCTAATAATTTTTCAAGATTATGTTCGTTAAATGCTGCAAACCATTGTAGGGCTATTTGTTCGTTTGTTTTTTCTTTATTCATGTTGTTATACTGATTATAAATAATACAATGTCTAAAAAAAGAATGTTGTCAGGGTGAGCTTGTCGAACCCGTTGTATTTAATGACACCCCGCCTTCGACAAGCTCAGGCTGACAACTTTTATAATTTAACGGACTAATTAAAAATTTATAACTGTTATTTATTTTTAAAGCGCATCAGATATTATTTGAGTAGCTTCTTCTTTTAATTTCCCAAAAAGCGCATCATCTATTTTATCAAATTCTGCTTGCTCAAACGATTTTATAAAACGACCATTTTCCAATAAATGAATAGTAGTGCAAGTGGTAAGTAATGGCTCAATAATATGCGATGAAATAAAAACAGTTTTGCCTTTTTGTAGTAGGGTTGTAATAATAAGCTCCAAAATTTTATTTGTCTCAAGGTCAAGCCCATTAAAGGGTTCATCTAAAATAAAAATAGGTTTGTCTTGTTTTAAAATGGCAAGCAAAGCCAATTTTTTCTTCATACCTGTAGAGTAGTTCTCCACCAATTTGTCTAACGGCAATTTAAAATATTGTTGAAAACTATCTACATTAAAATCTGCATTGGTTTGTTTAAATATCTTTAAATACTCATTGCCTGTAATGCGAGAATAAAAAAAGTTTACCGTTTCAAGATATGCTGTGTCTTTTATTGTAAGGGCAATATTATCTTTTTTAAAAACACCTTCATCGGGTTTTAATGTTTTTGCTAATGCACTAAAAAATGTTGTTTTTCCTGCGCCGTTTAGCCCAACAATGCCGTGTACATGACCTTCTTTAAAGTTCATGCTGATGTTATTTAAAACCACATGCTCACCAAATGTTACTGATAAATTTTTTATGTTAATCATGTAAATATTGTTTTAAATTATCTTTTGCTTTATAAAAATATATACAAAAAAGAATGGTTGGTATTGGTAAAAAATGAGGCAATGCCGAACAAAGCGCAACAATGGAAAGTGGAAGATTATTTCCAATTTTAAATTTATTGGGTGTGTACGAACTGTATTTAAAACAAATAGCAAATCCCAATAAAGAAATTTGAATAAGAATAAATAATAAGTTTATGATTAAAAAATCGGGGTTGAAAAACGTATTTATAATTATTATTGGAATGTATAAAATAAGCACATAAATAAAACATGCTTTCAATTTTGCTAATACAAAACGCTTAGCTGTTTTATTAGATTCTCTTAAAACTTGAATAGATTCACATTCGCTATAAAATGAAATAATGATGATGGTAAGAAACCACAACAAAAAAAGCGGTAATATTTTTAACCAACAAAACCCAATGGCTAAAAGGTATAAAACAGTTATTAATACATATTGTTTTCTAAATCCACTAAGCCATTCAAAATTTTTAGGAGCAATAATATGTGACAAATTTTTAAAAGTTGTTTTTTGCCTAAACTCAAATTTTAATAGAGGAATAAAAAATAAAATGCATAGTAAAAGTGGATAGCAGTACCAACTTTTGGTAACAATGCATGAAATGGAAAATGGTAATGTCAACACCACATATTCAAAAAATATTTGTACATGTGGCTTGTCTATATGTTTAAACACAAAGCCCTTATCTTTTCTAGAAAAATGTATAGAAAGGCACAACAGGGATAAGGCAATAATTATGTAAAGAGCATTTTGACCTTTTTGAAATTCCCTAAAAACCACAAATGCAGCGTAAGCAGCAATAGCAATTATTGGAATTACATATAGGCTTAGCCCGTCTATTTCTCTTTTGATTTGTCGTAGCCTTATGTATAAAAGAGAAGCCGTCATATTTGTTATGTATTTAACTAGGTTTATTAATCAAGTAAGGGATTTAAAATGGTAACACTTGTTTACTGAAGATAAAAAAAACCGCAGAGAAAAAGAGAAAATTGAGTTTGCGCAGAGGAACTCAGCGCAAACTCTTTCAACTCATTTCTCTGCGGTTAATTCAAATGTACCTAAACAATTTACTTCTCCTGCAACGCCTTCAAATTAGCCAAGCCAACTTCAAAATCGCCACCAACCATTTTATCCATAACCAAACCCATAATATTCATTGGGTAAGTCATGTGGCCTGTAAGCCCCCATTTTACTAATGTTTGATTTGCCCCTGTACTGTCTGTTGTCATGTAAGCTTGTGCAACATCTTTCATTGGTTTTTCAAAACGCAATTCAAAATCCATTCTTTGCCCTTCTGTTATTTTTTTTATTTCTTGCTCGCCTTTTCCTACTTTATCGTTGCCTTCCCAGTGCGATGTAAAACCAACAGTAGAATCTGTGCCTGTATAAGACTTTTTCATAGATGGATCCAGGCTTGCCCATTTACTAAAGTTGTCTTGGTTTTTTAATGATTTGATGTAATTAAAAATTTCCGTTTTTGGTTTGTTGATGGTAATAGATTTTTCTACTTTATATTCTTTACTCACAAATAATGCTACTATAAGAAATAATGCAATAATTGCTACAATAAATAATAGTATTTTTTTAATAATACGCATGATGATAAGTTTTAGTTAAATAAAAGTAAAATATTTTATTGAAATAGTGTGGGAAAAAGTTGAGAAAAGATATATTGTTGACGAGCTGCGGTGGACGAAGCGGTGTGCTTGTGCATGCGCCGATAGGCGGATATGCACAAGTACGGAACAGCGAAGGAGACCGAACCGAAGATGATAGTGATTTGATGCTCAAAGCCCCAAAAAACCTACCTTTGCAGCTGCAAAAATTATGAAGACAAAAACCCTCAAAAGAGACAGAGTAAATATTATTACACTTGGCTGTAGTAAAAACATGGTGGATAGCGAAGTGCTTAGTGGGCAACTACTTGCAAACGATATTGATACCATTCACGAAAATGAAAAGCTAGACCATAATATTGTAATCATAAATACTTGTGGTTTTATAGATAAGGCAAAGGAAGAAAGCATCAATACCATTTTGGATAATGTGGCGCTAAAGAAAAAAGGGAAACTCGATAAAGTGTATGTGACGGGTTGCTTAAGCGAGCGCTACAAAAATAATTTGGAGCTAGAAATTCCTGAAGTAGATGCATATTTTGGCACGATGGAATTGCCACAAATTCTCAAAAAATTTGAAGCAGATTACAAAGGCGAATTAATTGGTGAGCGCATGTTGGCCACCCCATCGCATTATGCGTATGTAAAAATTAGTGAAGGTTGTAATCGCACTTGTTCGTTTTGCGCCATACCGCTTATGCGTGGCAAGCATGTGAGCCGCACCGTAGAAAGTATTGTAGAAGAAGCCAAGCAATTGGTAAAACGTGGCGTAAAAGAAATTATGCTCATTGCGCAAGAGCTTACGTATTACGGTTTGGATATTTATAAAAAAAGAGAACTGCCTCGCTTGCTAAATGAATTGGCTTTGGTGCCAGGTTTGGAGTGGATACGTTTGCATTATGCATACCCATCAAAATTTCCGATGGAGATTTTAGATGCCATGAATGCTCATGATAATATTTGCAAATATTTGGATATGCCATTGCAACATGCGGCCGATAATATGCTCTCTGCCATGAAAAGAAATATCACTCGTGCAGAAATGGAAGAACTCGTAGAAGCCATACGGGCAAAGGTTCCAGGTATTTGTTTGCGTACCACTTTAATAGCAGGTTTTCCCGGCGAAACAAGAGATGATGTGGAAGAACTAAAAGTATTTTTGCAAAAAATGAGGTTTGATAGAGTGGGGGTTTTTACATATTCTCATGAAGAAGATACAAGCGCACATGATTTTGAAGATAATATTTCGGCAGAAGAAAAAGAAGAGCGTGCACAAGAAATAATGGATTGCCAGCAAGAAATATCTTTAGAAAAAAATGAAGAAAAAATTGGTAAAACTTTAAAAGTAATTGTAGATAGAAAGGAGAGTGGTCGCTACCTTGGCCGTACCGAATTTGATAGTGTGGAGGTGGACAATGAAGTAATCATAAACACCACAAAAAAATTAACCATTGGTGATTTTGTGATGGTGAAAATAACAAAGGCTTTTGATTATGATATTGAAGGGGATTTAATTAGCTAATTTGCTGATGTGCTAATTTGCTAATGTGTACCGTCTAAAAATTGGAAAGAACTTTAAAGTATTGGAGTCTAGCTACTCTCTGTCGCCTGTTCCGCTTTTTGCGGAAGAGAGGCGGGGGTGAGGTTTTATTTTTCGGACAAAAATTCTTTTTATCCTAGCTAAAACACAGCTATGGTCATCATAGTTGTGTCACTCACTTGTACGGCATACCATTGCTGAACATTATAGTCCATGGTAGATTGACGAGGAGATTGACACGAAGATTGAAGAGGATGGTTCGTGAGACACGAACCTTGGCTATTTTAAAAGAACTATAAAGTATTGTAGCCTGGCTCCTCTCCTTCGGAGAGGCGGGGGTGAGGTAAAAATAAATTGTAAATGTTTACTACCCATAAAATTTCTTATCGCCAAACAAACGCATTTTCCAAATTGGTTTTGGATTATGTAGATGCTGCGCCTGTGTTGGATCATTTTTACAACTACAAACCCAATATCGACGGCATTAAAAGAGCTATTGCAGATAGGAAAAATTTTCCTGTAAACAGAAAATTATTGGTAGATACATTGGACAACCAATATGCATCATTAGAAATATCTGGTAAGTTAAAAACCAATATTGAATTGCTTTCTAGCGAAGATACTTTTACTGTTTGTACAGCTCACCAGCCCAATATTTTTACAGGCCATTTATATTTTATTTACAAAATATTGCATGCCATAAAACTCTGCGAAGAATTAAAAGCGGCCATGCCCGAAAATAATTTCGTACCCGTGTACTACATGGGTAGCGAAGATGCGGACTTGGATGAACTAGGTGAAGTACACATAAAAGGGTTTGCATACAAATGGCAAACCAAACAAACAGGCGCAGTTGGCAGAATGATTATTGATAAAAATTTTATACAAATAATAGATGGTATAGCTGGGCAATTGGCGGTAGAAAAAAATGGAACTGCCATTGTAGATATTGTAAGAGAAACATACAAAGAAGGGTTAACAATAGAGCAAGCTACTTTTCATTTTGTACATTATTTGTTTAAAGAATATGGGTTGGTTGTTTTATTGCCCGATGATAAAAATCTGAAAGCTGCATTTGCTCCCATCATTACAAAAGAATTGGAAGTACAATTTTCTGAAAAGGCTGTAGCCCAAACGGTGGCTGCATTTCCGCAGGAGTATAAAGTGCAAGCAGGCGGCAGGGCTATTAATTTATTTTACTTAAAAGATAATAAGCGAGAACGTATAGAAGCCGATAAAAATGGTTTTACCATTGCCAATACAGATATAAAATTTACCAAAGAGAATTTGTTTTTAGAATTGCATCATAATGCAGAACGGTTTAGTCCAAATGTAATTTTGCGACCAGTGTTTCAAGAAATAATTTTGCCAAACATTGCTTTTATTGGTGGTGGTGGAGAAATAGCATATTGGCTAGAACTTAAAAATGTATTTGATGCGGTGGGTGTATTTTTTCCGCCTTTGATATTGCGTAATTCATTTACAATAATGAATAATAAACTGTCTGATAAAATGCAAGGCTTGGGCTTACAACATGGAGATACTTTTAAACCTGAAAGACAATTGATAGAAGAAATGGTGAAGAAAGAAACAGAACTAACCCTAGATTTAAAAGAAGAGAAGGAAGCTTTTAAAGCAGTGTATGAAAATATAAAAACCGCAGCAGGCAATATTGATAGTACGCTAAATTGCCACGTACATGCCTTGCGTACACAAGCGTTGAACAAATTAGAAATTTTAGAAAAGAAAATGCTTAAGGCAGAGAAGAAAAAATTTGAAGCTCAGCAAAGACAAATACAAAAATTGAAAACAGCTTTGTATCCAAACAATAATTTGCAAGAGCGTGTGGACAATGTTTTGGAATATGTGAGTGTTTATGGAAATGAATTTATAGATGTGCTGTATAAAAATTCACAAGGATTGGGGAATGCATTTACTATTTTAACGGAGCTGTGAATTTTGCGGATGCCAACTTTTTAAAAGTTGGCATCCGTAAAATTCAGTAGCTTTTCTCCTTTGTTTCCTCCGTTCCTCTGTGGTTAAATAACAAAATGGCAAGAATACTAGCAATAGATTATGGAAAAAAACGCACAGGCATTGCCGTTACCGATCCTATGCAAATTATTGCCACAGGACTGACTACTATTGACTCCCACGAACTCATTCCCTTTCTTAAAAAATATTTTGAAAAAGAAAGTGTAGAACTAGTCATAATCGGAATGCCTAAAAACTTAGATGATGGTGATACAGACGGTACAGCACCAGCAAAAAAAGCAATAGAACGCATAGCGAAAGCTTTCCCTCAAATGCCGATAAAAGAAGTAGATGAACGATACACCTCTAAAATGGCAAAATTTGCTATGATAGAAATGGGGATGAAGAAAAAAGATAGACAAGTAAAAGGAAATGTAGATGTAATAGCGGCTACTATTATGTTGCAGGAGTATATGAGTGCAAATTGATTAATGCTTTAATTGTTAATGGTCATAGCCTTTCTTATAACTCACAAATCTTCAATTTTTGAGCTATAATAGTCAATTTTATAACTCATTTAAAGAAATTACCTCTAATTTGTATTTTAGCGCTCCGTTTTTTATTTGTACATTCTTTGGTTTCAAGTATTTTTGCAAAAATTGGATTTAAACAATTAAACAATTTATTAATGAATTTACCCATAGTAGCTTACGGCTCACCAATTTTAAGAAAAATAGCAGACGATATTACTGCAGATTATGAAGGGCTAGACAAATTATTGGCTGATATGTGGGAAACCATGTATAATAGCAATGGCGTGGGTTTGGCAGCACCTCAAATAAATAAAGCTGTTCGAATTTTTACAATGGATAGTATTCAAATTTTTGAAAACGATGAAGATGGGGATACTGATGGTTATACAGATGCACCAGGTTTTAAAGGCGTGTTTATTAATCCACACATAGAAAATTTGGACGGCGCATTGTGGTCATATAACGAAGGCTGCCTCAGCATTCCTAAAATTAGGGAAGATATAATGCGTCAAGAAAAAGTAACATTATCCTACTTCGATGAAAATTTTTTAGAACACACAAAAACTTTTACAGGTATTACTGCCAGAGTCATTTTGCACGAATACGATCATTTGGAAGGAAAACTTTTTATAGATTATTTAAAGCCTTTAAAAAGAACTTTAATAAAAAGAAAGCTAGATGATATTACCAAAGGAAAAATTAGGGTAGATTATAGAATGGTTTTTCCAAAATAGCGATTTTCTTACTTTATGCCTATTACTCACTTCAAATAAATTGTTTCTTAACTCATCATTAGTTAGAACTGATATTATAAAATTAAACCCTTTACTAAATTTATTTTATCTTAAAATTAATTTCAATTGTTTTTGTCTTTATAAGCCATTTAAAAAATTGATTAAAAATTGAAAAAATTATTTTGATAATATTTCTAATCCTCCCTAAGTCACTCTAACTGTTAATTAAGTTTACC
>JAYSOC010000304.1:0-10565 GCA_043723285.1 Ferruginibacter sp.
CTGGGCAGGTATCTATACAAGATGTATTGTTGTTTCCAATGATGAGGCCAGAGAAAATGGATTGAGATTCTGTTTATTACAGTTAAATATTAAAATTAGAATCTTTGTTGTGAGTAAAAGTTTAAAAAACTTTTTGTAAATTTGGGAAAACGAATGAACCATGAACGAGGCTTTATTATTAAAAAAAGAAACAAAAAAATATATAGACACTGCTGATGATAAAGTAGTAAAAATGGTTCATGCTATGCTGCAAGCAAATGCTGATACAGATTGGTGGGACGAAATAGGTGAAGATGAAAAAGCATCAATAGAAAGAGGATTAAAAGATGGGGCAGATGGGAAAACAAAAACGCATATGGAAGTAATGAAAAAGTATAAGAAATGGCTCTGAAAATTATATGGTCGAAAGAGGCAGAAAATACTTTTCAAAAAAATATCGAATACTTACAAAATAATTGGACAGAGAAAGAAATTTTAAATTTTGTAAGGCAATCTAATCATATTATTTCTCGCATTGAACAGCATCCTTTGATGTATATGGCTTCTCCAAAAAGCCGTTCGATTAGAAAAGCAAAAATCAACAAATATATTGTGTTGTATTATAGATATTATGTTTCTAAAAAAGAAGCTTTGTTGCTCAGTTTTTGGCATAGCAAACAAAATCCGAGTAAATTGAAATATTAATATTACCCATACAACTCCGAGTGTACCGCCTTCTTATCATAACCCATTGCTACGATTTTTAATTTAGCTTCGTCTATCATTGCCTTCCACCCACAAAGCATAAAATGTGCTGATGGATTACCATTGGCTTGTAAAATATTTTCATACACTGCATGTACGTATCCGTTTGCGCCTTCCCATTGCTCACGGCTTAGTGTGGGTATGTAATGAAAGCCTGGCATAGTATTGCTTAGTTCTTTCAATTCTTCAAAATACAATAAATCTGCTTTTGTACGACAACCAAAAATTAAATAAATATTTTTATGCGAAAGACTGAGCAATTTTATTTGATGCGCCATGCTACGAAATGGTGCAATACCAGTACCAGTACAAATTAAAAACAAATCGTTTTCTAAAGCATGCTCATGCAATGTGAAAACACCAACAGGGCCACGTAAGGTAATTTGCGAACCTTCTTTTATTTCGTTAAATAAATATGTTGTACCTGCGCCGCCATCTAAATGTACTATGCATAACTCAAAAACATTTGTACCGTTTGGCCAACTTGCTATGGAATAACTACGCAATCTTTTTGCTGGTTTTTCATCAATAGGTAAATCCATGGTTACAAATTGACCAGGCTTAAAATCGAAAGCCTCAGCCTCTGGCATTTGAATAAAAAAACGACGGGTGTTGTAGGTTTGTTGTTCAATGCGAATAACAGTTGCGGTGCGCCAAGGTTGTAGCATGGGTGAAGTTTTATGTAAGTTAAGGTTTTTGGAGAAATAATGATTTTTTAAATTTAACATTAATTTAACTTTGTATAATTGGTTGCAAGCCAATACAAAACACTATATTTATGGAAAATTATACATTATGAATTTAATCAAATCAATCACCAGCCCCCCCCCCCGAAATTTCGGAAATTAAATTCCGAACCTAACAAATACAGATTATTATTTGTATTACTTCTTTTTAGTGTAGTGCTATCTAGTAAGAAGTGTAATCAGCAAAGTGGTCCTCCTGCCCCTTCTCCTACCACCAAGCAAATTCGTGTTTCTCTAAGTCCTAATTGGACTATTTCTTGGCCTCAAGCATCAAATTGTACTGGAACAGGCCCTAGGATTGGTAACAATCCACAGTTCAATAACGGTAGTGCTTCCTTGTACACAAACACAAACTTACGTTTTACCGAAGTTAAATTGAGAAATTTAGTAACTCAAGCTGTTTCCTCTAAACTTTGGTCTAATAATTCAGCTGCTGCAGGGTATGAAGTAATTATGGATGCTCCACTGAATGCAGGCTATGAAATTACCTTTTCACAATATGACGGTTGTAGTAGTGCCTGCTTACAAGCACAAACTGCCAGTGGGTTCAAACCTGTTAGATTATTCTGGCAAGCATCTCAGACCTTTGGTTTAAATGGGTCAACATATGTAACACTAATTCCACAGTATTTCGGAGCTGGAAATGAAGTATGCAATTAAACAATTTATAAATAAAAAAATTATGAAAAATATAATATCAACAATCGCACTATTTAGTGCATTGGTATCTTGTAATAAAAATAAAAATACTGAGCAATTTGAAAAAAACATTGTTCGTAAAAATCTTCCAACTTTTGCATCTCTTTACGAGTATGCCACTGATAATAACACATCTGGTAAGTTTATGCTTGAAACCAATACTGGTCTAGGCAATACAGATTTGGAAACTTATTTTAATGTGCATATTAATGGTGCATTTTTGGGGAAAAAATCACAACAAAATGAAGAAGGGCAATCTAGTTTTTTTAATGGCGTAAAAGTAGAGCCAAATGTAATGAAACCAGGAGAAGTGTATGGGTATAATAGAAATTTCAAATGGAGTGAAGCTGGAAAACTCTTTGGCACACAACTTAGTTTGAAATTACATAGAGGTGCTGCAGCTTCATTTGTTGGCGATACTGCAATAGACTACAATGGAGGGTATAGTCCAAATGTATTTGTTTGTTCAAATAATTTTGAAGAAGGTTTAACTTCCACTTCGGGGCAATATGTGAGGGGAACTAAGGTAAAACCATCTTATACTTTTACATGGAATAAAGATTCTTTGAATCAAAATGGGGTTTTCGTATATGTTGAATATGATCCAAATGGACTTGGAAATGAGACATTAAAAACCAGCTACCCAAATAGAGAGGCAAACGGTGTGATGGTAGATGATAATGGGGCTTATACATTAACCAGTGAATTGTTTGCAGATATTCCATTGAATGCTCGTGTAGGTATTCGTATAGGAAGAGGGAATTTTTCTTATATTAAACAATTAGATGGTACTGTTACTGATATGCAAATGACTGTTCTTACCTATCAGTCAGGTGAATTTTTTTACAAAACAAACTAATAAATTTACAATCTGAAATAACAAAAACCTACAAGCTTAATTGTAGGTTTTTTTATAATTATGCTTAAAGGTAAGTTTTAAACTTTATTCATTGCTTCAAAAAGATTTTCAATTGGCTTCAATCTTTGTGGATCTTTTGCAATAGCGTCAAGTCTGGTATCAATAATATCTTTTTGCCATTGAGGTAATTCTTTGCTTAGGTTATTAATATCAGGGTAAGTACTTTCTATCAAGTTCCACTCTTCCATTGTAATAAACACACCCGTGTTTTTACCATTGCTATCTTGTAAAACTTTAAGGTTCATGATATATTTTTTAAAATACCAAATTTATTATAATAATTTAAGAAATTCTGGGAATCTAAAGGGAGCAAAATAAAAATTGTAGTATCTTTATAGTCTGAAAAAACAAAATACAATGGCGGCAATAGCAGGTATTACTACAAAAAAAAACCTACAAGGAAAACTCACTCATATAACTGTAGATGTGCGCAAACATAAGCAGGTAGTTTCTATGTTTGAAGATATTGGACTTATAGCAAAAACGGACTTTCAAAAAAGATGTGAAGACGCAATATCAGTAGAGGAATTGAGAACTAGGGTACATAAAAGATTGAAAGAATTATGGGACAGCAAGTAGTATCAAAACCCGAAGTTTCTGATTACATAACGGAATTAATAAATGTACTTTACGATAAAGAATATTTTGGATTTTTTGAAAGTTCACTAGAGTATGTAGATAAAATATTGGATTTTATTTTGGATATCCCAAACCAAAAAAGAAAACTCACTCATAATAAAAGATACAGTAAATATTATTGCAAGTATAAACACAACAGCATAACGAGTTGGTACATTGTTTTTGACATAGAAGATGATATTTACCTAGTAAGTTTTGTAACCAATAATCATTCTCCTAATTATCCTAAATATATTCGTGAGCTGTAAATTTTAGAAAGCTCATTTTTACACTTCTACATATTTTTACATTTGCATATTTTCCAATTTTCTCATTTGCCTATTTGCCTCTATCTTTGCCACGGAATATGAATGCAGATGTGTTGATGAGCATGTACAAAAATGATACCCGCATAAATAAAATTGCGAAGGGCATTTTATTGCCTAAAACGCAGCATTTACATCTCAAAGGTCTTAATGGAAGCGCATCTCAATTCATTTTAGCAGCTGTGCATGCAAACGAAAAAACTGCTCTCGCCAATCATTTGGTTATTTTAAGAGATGCTGAAGAAGCTGCCTATTTTCATAATTCTTTGGAAAATATTACTGGTGCATTAGATATTTTTTATTTCCCTTCCTCTTTTAAAAATAAAAAAAATTATCAGCTTTTAAATAGCAGCCATGTAATGCTTCGTACGGAAGCTTTAACTAAGCTTACTCAAGCAAAATCTTTAGATCAATCTCGTAAGATTATTGTTACATATCCCGAAGCCATTTTTGAAAAAGTTGTTTTATCAAAAACTTTATCGGAAAACATCATTAGCATAAAACAAGCCGATGTATTGGATGTAACAACCATGCTGCAAAAATTTATTGAGCACGGTTTTACCAAAACAGATTTTGTGTATGAGCCTGGGCAGTTTGCTATACGTGGTGGTATTATTGATATTTATAGTTTTGGAAATGAAAAGCCCTACCGTATTGAGTTATTTGGCAATGATGTGGATAGCATTCGCATTTTTGACCCTGAAACACAATTGAGCGAAAGAAAATTATTGCAAGTAAATATTATACCCAATGTAGAAACACAATTTGAAACAGGAGAGAAAGTTTCGTTGATAGAATTTTTGCCAGAGAATACAGTAGTGTGGATGGAAGATTGGGAATTTATAAAAGAAAAAATAGTAGATGAAACTGAAGGCGTAGCCATTTTTACGTTTAAAGATATAGATGAAAACAACCATGATTCTTTGTACATAAAAGATTTGAATGCAAAAGATTTTGTGAATGTAGAAACGTTGGAAAAAGAAATCGGGGAGAGGTGTATTGTGGAGATTGGGAAGCGTGCGTATTTCGGAGACGATGGACAACAGACGACAGACCACACAGCCCACCAAACGAGAAACGAGAAACGAGAAACGGAAAACGAACAACAAACAACAAACAGTTTCCAACAAACAATTTTCTCAACAAAGCCACAACCTTCTTTCAATAGGCAGTTCGATTTACTGATTAAAAATTTACAAGAGTTCGAAAAGAAAGATTACAACATTTTCATCTTTGCCGATAATCCAAAACAGTTAGAAAGGCTACATGTAATTTTTACAGATTTAAAAGCAGAAATACAAGTTACACCAATTCCATTTTCTATACATGAAGGTTTTATTGATGATGATTTAAAAATAGTTTGTTACACCGACCACCAAGTATTTCAGCGTTACCATAAGTATAAAGTAAAACAGGCGTTTAGTAAAAACAAAGCGCTTACGCTAAAAACTTTGCGTGAGCTGCAGCCAGGAGATTATGTAAGCCATATAGACCATGGAGTAGGCGTGTACAGTGGTTTGCAGAAGATAGATGCCAGTGGAAAAATGCAAGAAGCCGTACGCATACAATACAAAGATGGCGATTTGTTGTATGTAAATATTTCATCGCTACACAAAATAAGTAAGTATAGTGGCAAAGAAGGCAGCATACCTAAAATGAATAAATTGGGTAGCGACGTGTGGGCAAAACTTAAAGACAAAACAAAAAAGCAAGTAAAAGATATTGCTACCGACCTCATAAAATTATACGCACAAAGAAAAAGTTTAGAAGGGTTTGCACATAGTCCGGATAATTATATGCAAACAGAATTGGAAGCAAGTTTTATTTATGAAGATACACCCGACCAAGCCAAGGCTAGTGAAGATGTAAAACGAGATATGGAAAAACCTCAACCCATGGATAGATTGGTGTGTGGTGATGTGGGTTTTGGTAAAACGGAAATTGCCATACGTGCTGCATTTAAAACGGTATGCGATGGCAAACAAGCTGCCATATTAGTACCAACAACCATTCTAGCATATCAGCATTACAAAACAATTAGTGAAAGACTAAAAGAATTTCCTGTAACAGTTGATTTTATTAATCGTTTTAAAACAGCCAAGCAAAAAAAAGATACACTTACAAAATTAAAAGAAGGAAAAATTGACATTATAATTGGTACCCATGGTTTGCTTGGAAAAGATGTTCAATTTAAAAACATGGGCATCATGATTATTGATGAGGAGCAAAAGTTTGGCGTGGCTGCAAAAGAAAAATTAAAAACTTTAAGAACAACAGTAGATTCGCTTACGCTTACGGCAACACCTATTCCACGTACGTTACAGTTTAGTTTGATGGGTGCAAGAGATTTAAGCATTATAAACACGCCACCACCAAACAGACAACCGATACAAACTGAAGTAGCTGTATTTAATGAAGATGCTATAAGAGATATTATTTATTACGAAGTAGAAAGAGGTGGACAAATATTTTTCATACACAACCGTGTAAAAGATTTGGCAAACATGAAAGGTTTAATACAAGGTTTGTGCCCAGATGTAAGCATCGCATATGCGCATGGGCAAATGGACGGCGACCAATTGGAAGATACGATTTTAGATTTCATGGATAAAAAATATGATGTACTCGTGTGCACAAATATTGTAGAAAGCGGGGTGGATATTCCAAACGTAAATACCATTATTGTAAACAATGCACACCAATTTGGCTTGAGTGATTTGCATCAATTGAGAGGACGAGTAGGACGTAGCAATAAAAAAGCATTCTGTTATTTGCTGGCACCGCCAATGAGTACATTGCCTACAGATAGTAGAAAAAGATTGAGTACCCTTGAGCAATACAGCGACCTAGGAAGTGGTTTTCAAATAGCCATGCGTGACCTTGATATACGTGGCGCAGGCAATATGCTTGGTGGCGAGCAAAGTGGTTTTATTGCAGAAATAGGTTTTGAAATGTATCAAAAAATATTGGACGAAGCGGTAAAAGAATTAAAGCGAAATGAATTTAGAGATTTGTTTAAGGAAGAAATACAACAACAAGATGATTTTGTTAAAGATTGCTCTATAGATACTGATTTAGAAATTCTAATACCGGATAGTTATGTAGAAAGCATAACAGAAAGATTATCGTTGTATAGCCGATTAGATAATTGTGATACTGAAGAAGATTTAGTGGCTTTTCATGCGGAAATGCAAGATAGGTTTGGTCCAATACCATATCAAGTAGAAGATTTATTTACCACAGTACGCTGCCGCAAAATGGCTGTAGAACTTGGTTTTGAGCGCATGTTCTTAAAAAATGAAGTGCTCAAATGTTTCTTTGTTTCCAATCCCGATTCGCCATATTTTCAAAGTGAAACATTTAATAAAGTGTTACAATTTTTACAAGTAGGTACCAATAAAGCCAAACTAAAACAAGTAGGTAAAAATGGAATATTAGTAGTGGAAGATGTGAAGACGATGGCAGACATATTTAGGTTTTTGGGTAAGGCTGTGGAGTATCAAAAGAAATAATACAAAAGAAAAGGCGACTCAAAATGAGCCGCCAATATCTAATTTCTTCAAATCTAGTGTCTAACACTACTAGGCTTACCAGCCCTTTTTAGCTACACCGTCTTTTACAGCTTCCAAAGCTCTTGCTTCGCCAAGCATGGTTGTCATTTTATTGCCTTTACCGTCGTTGCCTTGCGCCATATAGCCGCCACGACTCGTTTTTGTGATTACCGCATCTTGCATTGGAACATTTTTTTCTTTTGTTTTCATGCAATACGCTGTTAATTTTCCTGCCATGATAATTTAAATTTATGGTTAGTAAATAATGGGTTTGAAGCGTAACTTCAGTATAAAACTAAGGAAATATTCGGTTTTTTCAAAAATAACTTAATACCAATCATTTACTACGAAGTCTATTAGTGATTTTTAGCATACAGACAATTGGAAATTAAAACTCAAAATCCTGATTCTATTGCTAATTTTTAGACCAATTATTTCTTTTTCTTTAGGTTCAAATAATCTATAAAATAAATAAGCTTTACAGATAAAGTTGTTGCATTGTTTGTTGAAAAAGTTCTATCTATATTTTTAAAATAATTTCTTTCATAATCCGCCCGCTTAAACTCATCCGCTTCGTCTTTCCATACGATGTATAAAAAACTACCATTCCTAAATTGCCAAGTATAAACCATATTTAAAGCAAACTGATTAAAGTTTTGGCTATACGCTTCTGGTTTTTTTGTGGTATTGCTAGGTACTAAATATCCTTCTGTATTTAAAAGTAAGAGCTCTTTGGGATCTACACCGCTCCAGTAATGACGTATGTTAAGCGTAATTCCCATTGTATTGGTAAAATTGTATTTTACATTTATATTATTCTGTATGGTTCTTGAGTCTCTTCTGGCAAATAAAATATCGTTACCATCAAAGGTTGTAAAGCCTCCTTGATTTTTATTATTTTCAAAATTAATATAATGATCTACTGAAAATTTTTGATTGAATCTTATTTTTTGAAAGAGCCCCACATTATAGCCAAATGTTCCAGCAAACTGTCGCCCCCAGCGCAAACCCAATTCAGGGCCAAAAGAATATTTTTTGGCATCATTACTATTTATATTCATGTACAAATTAGTTCTTCCTGCTCTTTTAAAAACTCTGCCAGTTTCTCTTGGCTCGTAGTAATCATTGCCTTCTATTCTGTTATTTATGTTTGTATAAAATTGCCAAAGTTTTTTTGTTTGACCATAAAAATTTAGGGCTACAAATTGCTCCTGAAACATATGCCCTTTTTGTTTTAAGGGATCAATAGGTGTAAATAATCTGCTTACAAATCCATTTATATTTCCGCCAAGGTTATTGTACCAATATTTTGGTTTATTCCAATTATAACCCATGTAAAAACTATTGTCAAAAAAGTTATTGTTGTTTTGAAAGCCAATATCGTTTTTATCAAATTTAGCATTGGTTAAATCGCTACTGATTTGAAAATTAAAACGTCCACTTGTTTTTCCAAAATAAACACTTTGTGTATAACCAGTTTTTTCTTTTACAGACACATCATTTAAATACAGCCCATTTCCTATTTGATGGCTTATGCCGGCCTTACCACCAAAATTCCAAGTATTTGTTTTATCATTTATGTTAAATAGTGCCATGCTTACATTGGCATCGTAGGTGTCGCCGCCTCTTATTACACTTGTATTTACAAAACTAATACTACTATTATTTTTTAATGTTTTATCTAATACCAGTACATTATTATTTGTAAGTGGAAACGTTTCTATTTTTCTTTCCGTTCCGGTTATTTTATTTTGCACTGTGGCTTTTTGTGATGATGTTATGGCGTTTAAAAATCCAATAGCCAATCCATTTTGCATACGACCACTTATTTTAGTAGCATTTATTATTTTAGTTTCTTGTGGATTCTTTAAAACTTTTTCTGTGCTATCATTTACATTATCAAATGGGCTACCTACTAACACAGGCTCCTTGCCTATTTTTCTACTGTAAAATAATTCTCCTTTACTAAATAGTTCTGTTCCTTCTGTAAAAAATGGACGTTGTTCGCTAAACTGTTGTTGAAAAGGCCCAAGATTTAAAACCCTATTATCAGTTTGTACCTGTCCAAAATCTGGTATCAAAGCCATATCTAAAGTAAAGGCTTGGTTTATGCCATATTTTACATCCATGCCCCCGTTAAATTGTTGTACCACCTGCTTTTCGCCAGGTGCAGTTTTAGAAAATATGGTTACGTTTTGAGAAACATACGGAGAAAATTGTAATCGTAATGGTGGTTTTATATCCGTCAATCCATTCCAAAAACCTTCCTGTGTAAGTGCGCCATTTATTTGAGGGTTTATACTTGCCCATGCGTAAGACTGTGCAGTTTTTACTCTACGCCTAAAAATATTGATGCCCCAATTTTGTTTGTTACTATTTCCAAAACGAATGGCAGAAAATGGAACAAACATTTCAAAACTCCAACCATCTTTTTCTATTACACATTTACCTTCCCATACCGCATTCCAGCTGAAATCTTCTCCATTATTATTGCCTGTAGATATTTTTGCATCAAATTGTTCTGCAAGTGGTGTTAAAAAATATTCAAATCCATTTTGTTTATCATTATATGTGTCAAAAGATATTCCTATAAAATCATTGTTGCCAAACCCATCCCTTCCCACCAGTTCTCTTGTAATGCTATCCATCGTTTGTTCATAACATTTGCCGCCAAAATAAATACCTTCATTGTTATACATCACAAATGTTTCAGTGCGGTTGGTTGCTGCTTCTGGCTTAAATGGTGTGGGCCTAAATTCAATTAAATCTTTTATTGGCGATGCTGCTTTCCATGCAGCTTCATCCAACTTTCCATCTATCTTAATTCCCTTTGCTACTTTCTTTGCATCTGTCGAAGGTCTTGCAGTCATTTGTTGCGAAAAGGTAACTAGGTTTATTGTAATTGCTACGAATAGCAGTAATAATGTTTTCATAATTTTTATTTTTAAAAAAATAAATTTGA
>JAYSOC010000305.1:0-4121 GCA_043723285.1 Ferruginibacter sp.
ATTTTGTATCAAAAATTTAGATTGGGCTTGTTTGAAAACGCCTTAAAGTTTTGTGATGATGCCAATGAAAAAAATAAAATTTTTACTGCAGAAAATAGAGCAGTAGCTTTTGAAGCAGCAAAAAAATCTATTTTATTATTGAAAAATGATAACAATGTTTTGCCATTAGATAAAACTAAAAAAGTTGCGCTTATTGGTTTGTATGCCAATAGCAAAGATGATATGTTTGATTTTTGGGTAGCACAAGGAAGCAGCAATGATGCGGTGTCGGTATATGATGGATTGAAAACTAAATTTAGCAATATAACTTTTTGCAACGGTTACAATGCTGATAATTCTACAACAGAAACTTTAATAAATGAGGCCGTAGCTAATGCAAATAATGCGGATGTAATTGTGGTGAATATTGGTATAAGTGGAAAGATGGCGGGTGAAGATAGAGCATTATCAAACCCTATAATAAGCGAAGGACAAATTGCATTATTAAAAGCATTACAAAAAACAGGGAAACCAATAGTGGCCTTAGTTTCAAGTGCACGACCATTGATATTGACACAAGCAGAACCGCTTACAAATGCACTAGTACAATGTTGGATTTTAGGAACAGAACATGGAAATGCTATTGCATCTATGTTGTTGGGAGAATATAATCCATCTGCTAAAACAGTGATAACTTTTCCGTATGCGATTGGACAAATTCCTATTTATTATAATCATTTTAATACAGGCAGACCTGGCCCTACAGATGGTGCAGGCAATTGGTTTAGCAGATATAGAGATGTAAAAAATGATCCTTTATACCCTTTCGGATTTGGATTGAGTTATACGAATTATACTTATGGTGATGTAAAATTATCTGCAACTACAATTGCTAAAACAGGGAAAATAACCGCAACAATTTCTGTAACCAATAGCGGCGCTGTAGATGGTGAAGAAGTAGTACAGTTGTACATTAGAGATTATGCTGCATCAATTGTGCGTCCTGTAAAAGAATTGAAGGCTTTTGAAAAAGTAAGTTTAAAAGCAGGCGAAACAAAAACAGTAAGTTTTACTTTAACACAAAAAGATTTATCGTTTTTAGATGCAAATGGAAATGCAGTGATGGAAGCAGGAAAGTTTGGTGTGTTTGTTGGTGGCAATTCTAGAGATGTGAAGCAGGGTGATTTTCTGGTGAAGTGATGAGAGTATCGCAGAGGTCGCAGAGAACAGCAAAGGTCGCAGAGAAAAACTTTGCGAACCCTGCGTAACCTTTGCGAACTCTACGATATAAATAAAAGAATCGCAGAGATAGCTGAGAAACGCAAAGGTCGCTGAGAAAATCTTTGCGTTCTCTGCGTAACCTTTGCAATCTCTGCGATATAAAAGCTGAATAGAATTACCAAAGTCGAACGAAGCGTCGCCACTGAAGTTCAATCAGGGAACTGAAGCTCGTAAACAAAAAAATAAAAAATGATGAAAAAACTTTTATTAGCAATAACAGTTTTAAATTTTCTTTCTTGTAATCAAAAAGAAAAGTCTTCTTCTACCAATGAAAAATGGTGGAAAGAAGCTATCGTTTATCAATTGTATCCTCGTAGCTTTCAAGATAGTGATGGCGATGGTGTGGGTGATATAAAAGGTATTACACAACGATTGGATTATTTGCAAAGCTTGGGTATTGATGCCATTTGGTTAAACCCGATTTGTGCTAGCCCAAATGATGATAATGGTTATGACATAAGCGACTACCGAGCCATAATGAAAGAGATGGGAACAATGGTAGATTTTGATGAAATGCTTGCGGGTATGAAAAAACGCAACATCAAATTAATTATGGACATTGTATTGAACCATAGCAGCGACGAGCATGAATGGTTTAAGGGTGCAAAAAGTAGTCGAACAAATAAGTATAGAGATTATTATCATTGGTGGCCTGCTGAAAAAGGCACGCCACCACATCGTTACAGCCTGTTTGATGAAAATGCAGATGCTTGGCGTTTTGATAGCACAACCAATAGTTACTACCTACATTATTTTAGCAGAAAGCAACCTGATTTAAATTGGGAAAATCCAAAACTGCGTGAAGAAATGTATGACATGATGAAATTTTGGGCAGAAAAAGGTGTGAGTGGTTTTCGATTAGATGCATTCCCATTTATGGCAAAAGATACAAGTTGGCCCGCAATGCCAAAAGATTTTAGCAATGAAAAATATGTGCGTTATTATGGCGCCGACCCAAAAGTGCATAATTATTTAAAAGAAATGAATGATAAAGTTTTAAGTAAATATGATTTATATACGGTTGGCGAAGGTGGTGTAATTCCGTTTAGTAAAGTGGAAGATTATGTAGGTACAGATAGAAATGAATTGAGCACTTTATACTCCGATGAAATTGGAAATATTTGGGGGAGAGATAAAGATTCATTGGACTATGGTGAGTACAATGTAAAAGCGCATAATGTAACAGGCATAAAAAAGATTGTAAGCAAGTGGGATAATAAATTTTTGAGCAATGGATGGAATACGGTATTTTTTGCCAACCACGATCAAAGCCGCACTGTAAGCCGATATGGCAATGATTCTGCTGCATACAGAGTAACAAGTGCAAAAATGTTATATACCTTTTTATTGACACAAAGAGCTACACCATATTTGTATAATGGTGATGAAATTGGTATGACCAACATTCGTTTTAAAACTGTAGAAGAGTATAATGATTTGCAAACAAGAAATAGATATTATATTGAATTGAAAAAAAGCTCTGCTGCTGGTGCTGCATATTTGGCTATGCAAGCAGAGCTTAGCAGAGATAATGGTCGTACGCCTATGCAATGGGATGCTACGCCACTAGCGGGTTTTACAATGGGCAAACCTTGGTTACCCATCAATACAAATACAACAAATGTAAATGTTGCACAGCAAGACAAGGATAAAAATTCTATTTTGAATTATGTAAGAACATTAACTAAATTACGAAAAGAACATAAAGATGTGTTGGTATATGGTAAGTATAATTTATTAGATGCAGACAATAAAAATGTTTTTGCATACACAAGAAGCAATGGTGCAGAAACATTTTTTGTATTGATGAATTTTACTAAAAATGTAAGCTCCACTCCTATTCCAAAAGGATTTAGCTTGGGCGAAGAATTAATTAATAACTTACAAGCGTTGAAATTGGATGGAGTAAATATTATGTTACAACCTTATCAAGCTTGTGTTGTTAAGTTAAAATGAATATATGAATAACAAATTAATTCTTTGGTCAGTAACAGTAGGTTTGGCAGGTTTTTTATTTGGATTAGATGTGGCAGTAATATCTGGTGCAGAAAAAGCAATACAGCAATTATGGGGATTAAGTGATTGGCTACATGGTACTGCCATTGCTATGGCACTGTATGGCACTGCATTTGGGGCAGCATTTGGCAATTATCCTGCAAATAAAATTGGTAGAAAGAAAACATTAATTTGGGTAGGCATTTTATTTTTTGTATCATCTGTTGGTGCTGCTTTAGCTCCTGAAGTAAATAGTTTTATGTTTTTTAGATTTTTAAGCGGTCTTGGCATTGGTGCATCTTCTGTAGTAGCCCCCCTATTCATTGCAGAAATTGCTCCACCAAAATATAGAGGGCGCATGGTTATTTCTTTTCAGGTAAATATTGTTGCAGGTATTTTAATAGCATATTTATCTAATTACTTATTACATGGTATTGGTGGCGACAACGATTGGCGTTGGATGCTAGGTATTGTGGCTATTCCTTCAATAATATTTTCGGTATTAATGTTGATGGTACCCGAAACACCAAGATGGTTGGTATTGTATAAAAAGGATGATGAAGCTGCAAAAAAAGTATTGGCCATTACCAACCAAGATAGTGATACTGTGATTGCAGATATTAAAGCATCGGTAAATTCTTTGACAGAAAAATTATTTAATAAGAAATTTTATAAGCCATTGCTATTGGCATTTTTGTTAGCATTTTTTAATCAGCTTTCGGGTATTAATGCCATTATATATTATGCACCAAAAGTTTTTGAAATGGCAGGTATTGGTAGAGATGGCGCTTTATTATCTACAGTTGGTATTGGCGTTATTAATCTATTATTCACCATTGCTGGTTGGTATTTAATAGATAGGTTTG
>JAYSOC010000306.1:0-4119 GCA_043723285.1 Ferruginibacter sp.
CATCTAGGCAAGTAAATTGCTCTTTAAAAACAAACTCTAACATCTCACAACTATCAAAATTTCCTATACAATTTTTTTTCTGAGCCAGCATGGCATGCCATTTTTTATATTTGCTTTCGAACCTGCAAAAATCATATGGTGTAAGCCATAAAATTCTCAATAATACATGCGCAGGCGCAGTGCGATACATAATATTTTCCATTATCATTCTTCCCTCTGCTGTTCTAAAACGCTTTGGCCATGCAGGTAAAGTAACAGTGGCAATAAAAGAAAATGGATCTGCCCCTGGATAAAAACAACTATTTTTTTGAATATTGCATGGGTCGGTACTTGGGAATTTCCATTCGTAACCACAGGTTCTTTCACCACATCTTTCTCCAGTTCTACATTTACAATCTGCTTCCGTTTGCGGGCGCAATAGTATATGCTCTACCAAATGCAACCCTTCTGCATTCACCAATTTTTTAGTACGCTCGTTAGCATCGCATACCTTATTTGGCAGAGTGTAGCATTGTGGATTGTATGCCACTATTTCGCCCATTCTTATTGCCACATCGTTAGCAGATTTTATAGAATTATTAAAATGAAAAGCGATACCGAATGAATTGCACTCACAATCAAAAACTGCTCTGTAGTTTTCTTTATTTTGTAAAAGTTTTTGAAGTTGTAAATATGTTCTCCATAAAATACTCAGTTCTTTTAAATCATAACAGCAGCTCGATTTCCATGCTACATCGCAAAGAGAGGGAGTTTCTATAGGTTTATCATTACAATTACATGGTACAATATCATTCTCTTCTTCACCGCAATTACTAAAGCCAGGTAGTTTTATTTCTAAACAATATTTATTACTGTTTGTTTTTGCATCTTTCTTTTTTACTATTGGGAAATAGCAAGCAAACTCTTTCAACTTTTTTCTCCATTCAATAATGGTATAACCTTTTTCAAAAGATTGAATAATAACTTTTCCAGCTTTATCTGTAAGAAATAATTCACCTTCTTTCTCAGTAATTTTGTTTTCACTATTATAAATATATTCCACAATATTTATTAATGATATTGGAACATCCGTATTTTGAGCAGCGTTATTTATTTGAAATGCAAATGGTTTTCCATCTGCATCCAGCAATAATAATTTTTCATTTTGTATTTCGGTAGCGTATGATTTTTTTTGTAAAGCTTCTGTAAACTTTTCCTGTAACTGATACATCGCCTTACTTCTTTGCTGCGCTGTATCATATTTGCAGGGATGCATAATAAAATCTTGCCCACAGTTTACATAAAATGAATAACAGCAATCTTCTTTATTTTGATAATTGCGAAATGAGTTTTCTTGCTGCACAGCACATATAAATTTTTCAATGCCATCTTTGCCCCATATTTGTTGTATATCTCTTTGTTCATAACGTCTTACACTCTCTGCTAATACCTCTCTTATGTAAATTTTATATTTGCCGGCAACTAGCTGCTTGCAACCATCACAATCTGTAAATAAATTTCCACTGAAAGATGTAAGCATTACAAAAAAATGAAAATCGTTTCTGGCGTCTTGTATTGTTTCGTAATATTTATCGCTTAACCATATTTCCGTATTTTTTAAATCTCCGTAAATACTGAAATAATATTTGTAAACGATTGCTTCGGTAGTGCAAGCGCAATTGTCTTTTTTATTACCATTACTTTCACCACAAAACAATTTATTAAATTTATCTGAGTCATATTCAACCCTTTTTATTGGATATCGATTAGCAGTTTCCGCCATCCACTGCACTAAACTATTTTGATAAACTTTTTCTATTTCAGTTGTTGTTTCTGCAGGTATAAAAACAATGGCATCGTCATTTTTATTTGTACCAACTGGTTCGGTCAATTGTACATATTTTCCGTAACTATTTATATCTGTAGCTAAACCCAATACATGTATATAATTTCTTTCAAAAGCTTCCTGCGCCAATTCGGTAGTCAAAAATTCCTCTTTACTTTCAAACAATATAATTTGAGATCCAATATTTTTTCCTGTTGTATAGCACTTATTTTTATCTTTTATTTGATAACGATAAATAGGGTTACTGTTTTTTGTTTTTATTATTTTATTTATAATATCCCCACCCAAACATATCTCTGTATATTTTAGCAATTTTTTTAATTCTTCATAAATTTTTCTCTTAGCCTGTTCTGCTGTTTCTCTATTTGTATATTCACTTTTATGATGGGCTATTACGTTGTCTTTATCTACAAGTCGGTAAACATAATGCCCCGGGCCATTGCTTACATCAACTTTAATAGCAGCATTAAAAGATGATTTTTTGTTTTTTGCAATAAATGTTTCTACTTCTCTTTTTTGGTGCAATATCTTTTCAATTTCTTTTTCAGTCTTTTTTATAGCGTCGGCGGTAGTAGTTAAATACACAGCATTCTTTACTTTCTCTTTTTGGGGAAATGATAAGATTATATTTTGTTTATCCTTTTTTATTTTTAATACTGAAGCTGATGTTGAAAAATCAGTAGCTACTTTTAATGCTGATTCTTTACTAGCATATTCATTTAAACTTGTAAATAAATATTTGTTATTTTCTTTGTAACCTATATTGTAATTGTATTTCCACAAATCAGGAATCGTTTCTATTGTAACAGTAAATTCCTGCTGTTTAACAAAGCCACTGATTTTTTGCAACATGGCTTCCGCTGCTTCTGGTATTTCAAAATCTTCGTAACATATAGCACTTGCAACTCCTTTATCTATAATTTGAATTGTATAATTACCAGTTTTATTATTTCTAGCTATTTCAAAATTGTTTTTATCCGCAGCCAGCGTAAGTATTTGTTTAAAGTGATTTTCTGCATCTTTAGCTCTATCAAATTCAATAGCTGGGAAAAGTTTAAAAGTATTTCCTTTATCTAATGCCTCATAAGTAAATTTATCTGGCTTACCAATAATGGTGCTGTTAATATCTATTTTAAATGTACCAATATTTAAAAACCGATTTGTATCTGTATAGTTCTTGTTGTAAATAAAATTTCCAAGTGGGTTTTCTTTTTCGCTTTCTAGCACCCATTTCTTTTTATCGTTTATGGAAACGGTTAATTTTTTTACAGCAGCGTTTGCATCTTCTATTGAGCTAAAAAAATCGACAGACCTAGCTTTTACATTTCCCATACTATCATTAAGCAGAATGCGATGTTTGTATTTGCTTATAAAAACATCTTCGTCTGCTGGCTTATTCCTGTATGTTTTGTACAAATGTTCTGCTACATCATCTGCTGCTAATGAATTACTGAATTGCTGCGGATAAAAAGCATAATTTTTTTCTCCATATTTTACTTTTATTGAATATTGTTGTGTATAATTATCATATTGTCTGCTGTAATTTTTTGTATCGGCCATTGCGGCAAATAAATTTCTAATGGCATTGTGCGCATCTTCCCGAGAACTGAATTTTTCTTTTATTTCAAAAAGTTTTTCTTCGCTTACTTTAAGGTCAATGATAAATTCTTCATCATATGCCTCTACAACAAAATTACAAAGGCTGTGTAATTTTTTATTTTCTATACCGCTCACATATCTTACCTCATTTTCAAAACCCGAAATATTATCATTTAACCAATTGTTTTTATTATAGTCATAAGCCATGCCTCTGTTGCTGCTTATGGAATCGTAGTTAGATAAAAAAAGTTCTTTGTTTTTTATATTTTCTTGTGCTGCTTTTTCTGTGGTAAGATTTCCAAAAGAGAGCATAGCAAAATCTGTAAACCTTTCTGCAAAACGTGCAAGCAAATGATTGAGAAAATAATTTCGCCTTACTGTATAAAGATTTTGGTCTTCAATAATCCCCTGCAAATATTCCTCATAAGTTGCCATATTTAATTCTACATTAAAAGAAACACGGTTGTCTGCAGTTATAAAATTTCTGTAATTTTCATTAAAAGTAGCTATGTAGTTTATGCTGTCAGCATGTTGTTTTGCGGCAGCAAGTGTAGCAAAATATTTATTACTTACCAATACAAATTCATCCGTAGATGTAGTTAGATAGTAATAAATATTTCCTGTAACTTCATTTATAAAATTTACCTGAATATTGCCATTGTAAAAATCGTTCTTCAAAATATTAAGACTTATTT
>JAYSOC010000307.1:0-1638 GCA_043723285.1 Ferruginibacter sp.
GATCATTGAAGCACATAAAAAAGATGCCAGCAAAAGATTACTTCAAAAAACGCTGGCAAAAGAATTAACGATTTTTGTGAATGGCATTGATGAATATGAAAAAGCTTTGGAAACAACACAAAAATTATTCGATGCTAAAAATGCATCTGTAGATAGTTTATCTGAAAATGATTTAAATAATATTGAAGGAATTGTAAAAGCAACTATAGAAAAAAATATCTTCGAAAATGGAATTGATATTACTTCATTATTTACAGACATTGGTATTTTTCCAAGTAAAGGTGAAGCAAAAAAAATGATAATGTCTGGGGGAGTAAGTATTAATAGAAATAAAATAGAAGACCCAAGATTAGCACCTGATAAGAGTATGCTATTGCATAATAAATTTTTATTGGTACAAAAAGGAAAGAAAAATTATTATTTACTTGAAGTTATTTGAGTATAAAATTTACACTTCAAATTAAAACAAAAAACCTCCCGCTTATTAAAAAACGGGAGGTTTATATTTTTAGGTAGCCATTAGATTATTCAGCTTCTTTGCTAGCAGCTCCAGCTTCATCGCTAGTAAGCTTTGCTTTCAAATCTGCCAATGCACCAAGGTCACCAAGGGTAGTTTTTTCTACTTTTGCTTGAATAGCTTTTACCGCTTTCTTAGTAGTTTCTACTTCCGCTTTTTTCTCTTTTATTTCTACTTGTCTTTCATCTTCTTTTTCTTGCTCCCACAATCTAGTATGGCTAAGTACAATGCGTTTGTCATTACGATCAAATTCAATTACAACAAAGTTTGCAATCTCATCTTGCGCAATAGCTTTTTCATCTTCCTTCATCAAATGACGAGTAGGTGCAAAACCTTCTAAGCCATAAGGAAGTTGTACCACAGCACCTTTATCATCTTTTTTGCTTACTGTACCTTCATGTAAAGTACCTACGGCAAAAGTATCTTCAAGGCTGTTCCAAGGATCTTCTTCAATTTGCTTATGGCCAAGTTGTAGTTTGCGTCCTTCTTTATCAATACTCATTATCATCACCTCTATTTCGTTACCCACTTTTGTGTATTCAGTTGGATTATGGAAACGCTTCAACCAGCTTAAATCGCTAATATGAATCATACCACCAATACCAGTAGAAAGTTCTACAAACACACCATACGGCGTAATGTTTTTAACTGTACCCATGTGCTTGCTTCCTTCTGGGAAAGTACCTTCAATAGCACTCCAAGGATCTTCTGTAAGTTGCTTAATAGACAAACTCATTTTACGAGTTTCTTTATCTAGTGTTACCACTTTTGCTTCGTACTCATCTCCTAGTTTAAAGAATTCTTTAGCATTGATAGGCGTATTAGCCCAAGTAATTTCACTTACGTGTACCAATCCTTCTACACCTGGTGTAATTTCTAAGAACGCACCGTAGTCTTCAATATTTACAACTTTACCTTTTACAGTATCGCCTTCTTTAAAGTTTTCTGCCAATGTATCCCAAGGGTGAGGAGTCAATTGTTTCAAGCCAAGGCTGATGCGTTTTTTATCATCATCAAAGTCAAGTACAACAACATTTATTTTCTGATCCATCTTCAACACTTCTGTAGGATGGTTTATGCGACCCCAAGAAATATCTGTGATGTACAATAAACCATCAAGG
>JAYSOC010000308.1:0-4118 GCA_043723285.1 Ferruginibacter sp.
AGCGCCAAATAAAAATAACAATGGTTTTATATTGAAATTAATGTTTAGCAAATAAAAGCAAGAAGCATTTAAAAAAATAAGTGCATAAAAAATATGCGCCCCATTTAAGTACTCAATAAGATGATGATTGAAAAATACATTGTGAATTAACCAAACAAAATTTAATATACCGACAAAATAAGCAAACCATTTTTTTTTGTTTCCCTTTAATAAAAAGAGCAACCCAATTATTAAATACAATCTTTCTTCGACAACCAATGTCCACATTGAGCCATTTATACCAGGCTCTGCAATATTATTATTAAAAACTTCTGGCAAACCAAACTGAATACCAAAAAGAGGCATTACATTTCTAAAATATGTATAAGCGTTAATATTCTTAAAATAATCTACTGTATTAAAAGAAGTAAACATTGGACCTAAAATGAATACACTTAAAATGCACACTACAACGAGTAATGGTTGAATACGCAAAAAACGTTTCCACAAATAATTTTTGAAGCTGGGGGATGTTACCGCACTTTTTGCAATTAGATACCCGCTAATAGAAAAGAAAATACACAACCCTACAAATGAGAAATCGATTTTTTGATTGGTTAAAATCATTAATACCTCATCCGCATCTTGCTTAAGCAAATTATAGGAATGAGTAAAAGTAATGGATAGTGCGGCAAAGACTCTTAAAAAATCATAATTATTATGTAACCTCTCGTTTTGTTGCATAAAGAAAAGTATTTAAACAGTTTTTCCTTTCATTGCTTCTCCTACAGACATATCCATTATACGCTCAGCATAAGGTCGAGATATATCATTTAGTTGTTCCGTTTTGGCATGTATTAAATCTTTATCATACATCGTAATGGCGAGCTGCAGCGCTTGCATAGCAGCTGCAGTTTCTTGCAGTTCGTTATTGATTAGATACACCGCATTTTTTTGCAAAAATCTTTCCGTAGTTTTTAGCAATTGTTCTCCTTCCGTTTTTGCTTCTGCTAGTGCACGAGCTGCTATATCGCTTTCTGCATTTGCCATAGAATCCAACAGCATTTTTTCTACCGTAGCATCATCAATGCCAAGCTGTGGTTTTATTTCTATGGTTTGCTCTACACCGCTGCGCAGTTCTTTTGCTTTTACGGTAAGTATCCCATCGGCATTTATCATAAAACTTACTTGCACTTTTGCCATACCTGCAGGCATTGGCGGTATGCCTTTCAAATTTAAAGTAGCCAACAATCTATTATCGATTACGATATCTCTTTCGCCTTGGTATATGCTTATGCGCATGTTTACCTGCCCATCAATTTGTGTGGTATATTCACGTGCAGCCGATGATGGTATTTTTGCATTGCGTGGTATTATTACATCCATGAGCTCTCCTGCCGTTTCTATACCTAAACTTAGTGGTGTAATATCCAACAATAATACATCTTTATTATTGCCAGCCAATATATCTGCTTGTATAGCGGCACCTAAAGCTACTACTTCATCAGGATTTACAGAATCGTTTACCGTTTTGCTAAAATAATTACTCACCGTTTCTTTTACCAATGGCACTCTTGTACTGCCACCTACCATTATTATTTCGTCTATTTCATTTTTTTGTAAGCCCGCATCTTTCATGGCTTTTTTGCAACAAGTAATAGTGCGTTCTATTAATGGCAATATTATTTCGTTGAATTGCGCTTTACTTATTTCTATTTTTTTATTATCAATTTGTGCAACAAAATTTTCATTGGACGATAAATGTTTTTTTGCGTCTTCTGCTTTTAATCTAATGGTTTGCGCTAGCGATTTGTCTTTTTGCAATTCATCATCAGATATTGTGATTTGTTTTTGCCAAAATTGTACAATGGCATTATCAAAATCATCTCCACCAAGGTATGTATCGCCGTTAGTTGAAAGCACTTCAAATACACCGCCATTTAATTTCAATATAGATACATCAAATGTACCGCCACCCAAATCATATACTGCAATTGTTTTTTCCTTTTCTCCCACTTCGGGGGAGTTAGAGGGGGTTCCTATTCCGTAGGCAAGACTTGCTGCTGTAGGTTCATTTATGATTCTCAACACATCCAACCCTGCAAGTTTACCAGCATCTCTTGTAGCTTGGCGCTGTGCATCGTTAAAATAAGCAGGCACAGTTATCACTGCTTTATTTACGGCAGTTTTAAGTATATGCTCTGCTCGTTTTTTTAGTTCTTTTAAAATAAGTGCTGCTAAATCTACTGGTGAATAATAAGTATCATCCACTTTTATTTTTACTTGCTTCTCTTTGTCTTCATCTATAATTTTATAAGAGAAAAAGGAAGCATTGGTTTTAATATCATCATAATTTTTTCCAAGCAATCGCTTAGCAGAAAAAATAGTACGCTCGGGTTCGCTTATCAAAAATTCTTTTGCTTCATTGCCCACCAATATGTTGCCTTGCTTATCAAAATATATTACAGAAGGCACAAGGCTACTACTATCATGTTCTTTTAAAGCAACTGCTTTTCTAGTATCTGGATGAATGATGGCTATTAAACTATTGGTAGTACCCAAATCAATCCCCACAATTATTTCTTCTTTTTGCAAACTACCAGTTGCAATGTTAATTGCTATTTTAGCCATAATCACATCATTGTTTAAGAGAAAAATAATTATACCTTTGATTCTATGGCAAATCTAATACTTGAAATCCGTATTAAACCTATCAATTAAGAAATTATAAATTCATGTTATTTAATTCTTTCGAATTTTTATTGTTTTTGCCGATTGTAATTACGCTTTATTTTTTATTCCCTTATAAAATCCGAAACTACTTTTTACTATTAGCAAGTTGCGTTTTCTATTGCTATTTTATACCTGCATATTTATTAATTTTAATTTTAATTATTCTAATAGATTATTATACAGCATTAAAAATAGAAGTCGCCATCTCAAATAAAATGACTTGGCTTATATGTAGCCTTGTTGCAAATATCACGCTACTCGGAGTTTTTAAATATTACAACTTTTTTATAGGTAATTTTAATACAATTTCTGGTACATCATTCAGTCTTTTAAAAATAATTTTACCAGTAGGATTATCATTTCATACATTTCAAGCAATGGCTTATACAATAGAAGTGTATAAAGGTACTGTTACTGCTGAAAAAAAATTGCATACCTATGCACTTTATGTTTTGTTTTTTCCACAACTTGTTGCTGGTCCCATTGAGCGACCTCAAAATTTGCTACCACAGCTAAATGTAAAACAACAATTTAATCCTCAAAATTTACTAGATGGACTAAGATTAATTCTTTGGGGCTTTTTTAAAAAATTAGTTATTGCAGATAGATTATCACTTATTGTTGACTTAGTATATAAAGAACCACAAAATTATAAGTGGTATATAGTGATGCCAACAATATTTTTTTTTAGCATCCAAATTTACTGTGACTTTTCTGGTTATACTGATATCGCTAGAGGGGCAGCAAAGATTATGGGTTTCGATTTAATGATAAATTTTAATAGACCATTATTGGCGAATAGTATTAGACAATTTTGGCAAAGATGGCATGTCTCTCTTTCAACTTGGTTTAGAGATTATATCTATATTCCATTAGGAGGAAATAAAGATGGTAGGTTCAAACAATATCTAAATATTTTAATTGTTTTTATTCTAAGCGGCTTTTGGCATGGCGCTGGATGGAATTTTATTTTTTGGGGAATGATTCATGCCATTTTTTTGATACTGACAACTAAAATTATCAATAAAAAGAAAACAAACGAGCCACCTTTTATTTTAAATATATTCAGAATATTATTAGTAAATTTTTTAGTGGCTTATGCATTCGTTTTTTTTAGAAATAATTCTTTGGCAAATGCTTTTACAATTATATGCACCTCTTTAAATTTCATAAAATCAAGTAGTGCTTTGATAACCCAATTTCCTAGTATAGGCAATTACACATTAAGTTTTATGATTTTTTTTATAGCTTTTTTGTTTTATTTTGAATCTAAATCAACTGCTACACTTATTACTATGAATAAATATAAAATTTTAGATACCATTTGGTTTGCTATAATTTTTATATGCGTTATTTTCTTTGGCATTTTTACAAATGAAACATTTATTTATTTTCAATTTTAAAAT
>JAYSOC010000309.1:0-1636 GCA_043723285.1 Ferruginibacter sp.
TTGCAGTACCACCATTCAAAGAATTTTGTCTTAATGTATAACCTCCATCAATATTAACACCAGCTTTTAACCAATCGTTTGCTTGAGTGTTTACACTTAAACGCATGTTATAACGTTTGAATCCAGTTTTAACCATTGTACCTTCTTCATTCAAATAACCTAAAGAAAGTAAGTAATCAGATTTGTCGCTTGCACCAGCAATTGAAGTAGTGATGTTTTGACGATTAGCCACTCTGAATAAAGCTTTTTCCCAAGATTCTTCCCATAATAAAGAAGCATTTGGATTGATTTTTCCAGTTGTAGGACTAACTAAAGTATTTCCAGGAACATTATAAGCATTATATACTAAACCATTTGGTCCAGTTAAATCGTTAGATGCTTGAACACCAGCAGCAGCAAAAGACATTTGTTGAGTGCCATAAACATAAGCATTACGAGTAGCTTCCCACATCATTTCATAATAATCTTTCGAAAGTAATCTGTCATATTCAGGAATTCCACGGCTAATATAACCCTGTGTTCCACGAACAGTTATTTGTGCTTTACCTTTTTTACCTTTTTTAGTAGTAATCATAATAACACCATTAGAACCACGAGCACCATATAAAGCAGCAGAAGCAGCATCTTTTAATACTGTTACTGTTTCGATATCTGCAGGATCTAAAGATGAAATAGAACCATCATAAGCAATTCCATTTAATACATATAAAGGTGCACTACTAGAGTTGATTGAACCAATACCTCTAATACGAATATCAGCATTAGAACCAGGAGCACCACCACCATTAGTTGCACTTAAACCTGGAACTAAACCTTCTAAGGTTTTAGTAAATGAAGCTACTTGCTGACGCTCCATTTGTTTTGCAGTTACTGTACCTTCAGAACCAGTGAAAGCTGTTTTCTTAATAGTGCCATAAGGAACTTGTACAATTACTTCATCTAAATCGGCACCAGCAGCACCAGACATTTTTACTGAAATTCCACCAGATTTTGGAATGGCAACATTAGCTTGTGTAGCTAAACCAATTCCACTAATGTTTAGTGATTTTACACTTGCAGGCATAGTTAGTGAAAAACTACCATCTGCACCTGTGCTTGTACCATAATTTGCCCCATTGGCTTTTACTGTTGCTCCTGCCACAGCAGCTCCTTTTTCATCAGTTACCTTACCTGTTACAGTTTGGTTTTGAGCCCAAACTTGGGCTACTGTGAAAAAGAAAAACACGATTAATGTTGCGATTTTTCTCATATCTCTTTTTTAGTTTAAAAATTTAGTTTGCAATGATAAGACAAATTATTTTAACTTATTGTTGCATTTATAAGGTTTCTTTTAATTATTTTTTAGGTGTAAAAACTACACAAAGTACTTATTTTATAATTTTTTATCGTGCAAAAGTTCGATTATATCATTTGTGGTTCGGGTGCTGCAGGCTTAGGCTTATTATATAATTTGTTGACAGATGATGTTTTACAACATAAAAATATACTCATTATTGATGAAAATGATAAAAATACCAACGACAGAACTTGGTGTTTTTGGGAAGATAAAGTAGGTGTTTTTGAGGGCTTGATTTTTACTAAATGGGAAAAGATTGGAGTTGGAAATGCTGATGGGATGACATTTTACCTAATAAAA
>JAYSOC010000310.1:0-4114 GCA_043723285.1 Ferruginibacter sp.
AGACTATTATAACAATAAACGGTGGCTATGCTACAATACAGGAAGAAGGAGTCTCTTTACCTCAAAGAAGTGTGCTTAATTTTGTAGGGGAAAGAGTTGTCGTAACAGATACCCCAAGTGCCACAGTAGTTACATTAGATAGTAGTATTTCGGTGGCAAATACAGCCTATGTAATGAAAAACGGAAACGATGCTACTGGAGTAGTTGGAAGGTTTGACAAACCATTTTTAACAATAACATCTGCATTAACAGCAATAAGAACGGCTTATCCTGATGTGGTAAGAAGCCCCTCAAATAGATTTAAAGTTATTGTTGAGGATGGCTCATATTCAGAAGGTAATGTTTTTTTATATCCATATATTGATTTTAATTTTGGTAATAGCGTTATTTCGGCAAACATAACAGATTCTTTCACAGAAGTTGTAACCTATTCAGCAAATCCAAATAATGATTTTACGAACAAAATATTTGGTAATTCAAGGATATTTAAAGGGTCGGCATTTCCTGTAACCATTTTTATTACAAATCCAATCGCACGAATATTAATTCAATGTGATACTATTTCAAGTAATGCGGATGATGCTATTGGTACTTATGGTGGATATTTAAAAGTTATATGTAATCAAATATACCAAAACGGTAGCTCTAATATAAATGGTCATGCTATCGAGTTACAGCAAAATTCAACAGTTGGTGGCATTTTCCCTAAGTCAACAGTAGATATAGTTGGGGCAATAATATATATGTTAAATAATACAGTTGCTTCAACAATTAATTTTGGTAATATAGGAGTTGTCTCTACCCCTGATTTAGACCAAACATTGAATTTATATAATTGTACTGTTATAAATGACTTAGGTGGAGCACCAAATAATCAAGCCTTTTCGGCAATAAGTTGTGGAACAACACACTCTTGTCAAGTTGGTTCAAAACTTAATTTATACAATACTGTATTATATTCAAAGTTTGGTAAATCTATTTTTGTAAGCAACTCACAGGCAAGGGCTCATTTACAAGTTTATTATTATGGAATAAATTGCGGTAATAATAATCCATATATAGCTACTGTTGACGCAAACCATACTTTACTACAAAAAATAAATACGTTATTAGTAGATTCAAATGTAACCCCAATAATACCTTAATAAAATGGATTTTAATATTATAAAAGGAAAATCAGTATTATCAAACGTGTTAGATACATATACAGGAAGTATGTTGCCTCTATATGATGAATATACAGATAATGGTATTTACTTATGTAAATCATCATCTACAAATACAACAACTACACCAACATTGAATATTAATGCTATTGGTGCTAAAACAATATATAAAATAAACGGGTCGGCTATTTCTGTTGGAGATATATTACTGAATGGATGGTATTTATTTATGTATGACTCTGGATTAAATGGATTTATAAAATTAAACTAAAATGAAAACAGAAGATTTAGATAAAATAAAAAAGACAAAGCAGTTTATGCTTTTGCCTACAATTAGTAGCAAAGATACCGAATGGATTAATTGGATGAAGTCTTTAGATAAAGATTACGATAGAGCTACATCTGTATCTATGTTTAGTTCTTTATGGAGTAAAAGAGGAGGCGATATAGCAAATACGTTGGAACTACGCCAATTTATGAAGAAAAAATATAACCTTGATTTATCAAAAAGTATTACAGATAAAGCATTTGATTTAGGGGGAAGTGCAATAGATACAGTAAGTGGGATAGCTAAAGTGGGTAAAATATCATTCTTTGTAGTTGGCGGAATTGTTTTATTAGGAGCTGTTGGGTTAATAATTAGCATTATTAAAAAACCAAGCAATTTAGCGTACGCAACACCACAAGGAAGAGCTTTAAAATTAATGGGAGGAAAATAAAATGACACCTAAAAATAAAAAAATAGCAATGGGACTTAGCTTAACTGTAATTGTAGCAGGTATAAGCTATTTAGCATATAGGCGTTCGGTAAATAAAAAGAATAGTGCTTTATTATTAGAGTATATTGCAAGTTTACCAGTAGAAAACTCAACATCTGTTAAAAACGTAGTAGATAAAGCAAGTGTAGATACAGCACAAGCAGTTACTCAAAATCCAAGTCTGAATGATGCTTTAAGCGGTTTTAAGTTAAAGTTAATTGGATTAAATAATAAGTGGTATGATTTAGCCAAAAAAGACCAAGCAAAGAAAGCTTCACAAGTAGCGATTTTAATCGCCAAAGGATTGAATGAAGCAATTGGATTTGCGACAACAGACATGGATAAGTTTAGTTTTTATTTTAAACAAATACAGTCGTTTGGTGCATTTACGTATGTTGATACTCTTTATAAGGCAATGTATAAGAAGGGTTTGTGGGAGGCTATACAATCATCTCCATATCTATATAAAGGGTCACTTCGTAGGGATTTTAATAAATGGGTATCGTTTGGATTGACTGATTTACCAGCATACGAACCACCAATACCAGAACAAGCTAAATTATGGATTACAATGGAAAATAAATTAAAACAAGTAAATAAAAAATAAAATGAAACCTTCAAAATTAACAGCTCTAAGCTTAGCAACTTTAGGATGTGCTTTTGTAGCATATAAAATGAAAGATGAAGGTAAGACTACTAAAGAGCAATTATTAAGCGGAGAAGAACCATCATTACGCACCACATTCAAGGTGGCTACTATATTGTTTGGCACACTAACACTTGTTGAATTAATGAAAAATAAAAACAAATAAATAAACCAATAAAAACCAAAACAAATGAAAAAAACAATCGAAACACTTAAGAGCAACCCAATGGGGTTAGTTGTTGGCGCAGGCGCAGGTTACTTAGTAGCAGTAAAACTTGTAAAAACAGAAAAATTATGGACTAAAATTGCAGTTGCTTTAGCTGGAGCAGTAGCTGGAGCTATGATTCAATCAAAAGTAGTAGCTAAAAAAGGCGTTCCAACAGCAGGAGTAGTTACCGCACCAGTAAAAAAGTAATTAATTAAAAAGCAAAAAAATGACACCTAAAACTAAAAAAATAGTGATTGTTGGTGGTAGCTTATTAGTTATTGGAGGAATCGTTGGCTATGTTTTATGGAAACATAAAAAAGAAAACGAAAAACCCTCAGTCCCTAATTTAGATGCACCCCCTGTAGACTCTGGATTGAAATCTTTAGAAGAAGCAGGTGGTGTATCGGATGGGATAAGTAAAGTAGGCTCATCTAAAGGCAGTACATCAAAACCAAAAGAAGATTCAACTAAAACGGTTGCCTCTCCTATTGATTATGTAGTAGCTAATTTTGGCGTTAGTTCTAAAAAAGTAAAAGATGGGGTATTAGTTCCATTTAACTCAAAAAAGAATTACGCTGTTTTTTATACAAATGGCAGAGTAGTTATTTTTGACACGGCTAGTAAAAAAAGAATTAAAGCTGGATCATATTTAGATGGTGGAAAAACCATAAAATTAGATTCAGGAAAAGTTATAAGTTCAGGTAGTGCTTGGGCTAATTTATTAAACGCTTTAAAATAAGTAAAAATGGCAGAAATAAAATATATAATACCATTTACATACAAATGGGAGGGCGGATTAAGCAATGCTACAACAGATAATGCATCAAAAAACCCTGACAATATTAGTCCATATACAATTAATGGAAAAAAAGGATGGCATACGAACAAAGGGGTTACATATTCTGTGTTTAAATCTGGCGCATCAAAATATGGTTACCAAGACACTCTTGAAAACTTTAGAGATATGCCACATGAAATTTGGCTAAAAATAGCAAAGGGTGGATATTGGGATACTCTTAATTTAGATAATCTTAAAAGCCAAGCTGTTGCTAATGTTATGTTCTCATGGTGCTGGGGAAGTGGATATGCTTGGATTCCAAGAGTTAGTGCTTATCTAAAATTAAAAGGGATTAATTGGGTTGGAGGTAATTGGGTTGCTCGTAAGATGAAATTAGCCCCAGATTTTAAGCAAATTACAGATAAATTAAATCAATTAATTGATAAACAAGGCGAAAAACAAACCTTTGAAGATTTAATTGAGCAAAAAAAACAGTTTTTACTATCGTTAGGAGAGAAAGCAAACCCTAAAACAGCAAAGTTTCCTCAGGGAATTAAT
>JAYSOC010000311.1:0-10478 GCA_043723285.1 Ferruginibacter sp.
TTAATGCCATCAATGAATCTTTTGTCGTGAGTCGTGAGTCGTGAGTCGTGAGACGAGCTCACTTCTTTATACTGCTTAACTGACGATTCACTACTCACCACTGACGGTGCGTAAACATCATTCACTTCCTCCTCCGTATTCACTTCCATCGGCTTGGCCTGCGAACCAATTTTTAATTCTGTTTCTATATGCAATTTTGTATCTGCCTTAATATTTTCAACCTGTGTTGCAGTTAAAATATTTTCATCAATAAGATATTGCTCATAATTTTTAACCGGGTCTTTCGCTCCCCACATCTCAAACATTTCAGGTGGTACATATTTTACACCACTTGCTTCTTCATGCCCTCGCATGCGAAAAGTCATACACTCTATTAAATATGGTTTTTGATTCTTTATACAGAATTCACGCACTCCTTTTATTGTGTCGTATACTTCTAGTAAATTATTACCATCTATACGAATACCTTCCCTACCATAGCCCTTTGCTTTATCTACCAAATTTTCGCAACGGTATTGTTCGTTTACTGGTGTGCTTAATCCGTAACCATTATTTTCTATTACAAAAATTACTGGTAAGTCCCACACTGCTGCTGTGTTTAGCGCTTCATGAAAATCGCCTTCGCTCGTACCACCATCTCCAGTAAAAGCAAGCGATACTTTTTGTTGTTTTCTTAATTTATATGCTAATGCTACACCATCAGCAATAGCAAGCTGTGGGCCAAGATGAGATATCATACCACATATAAAATGTTCTTTACTTCCAAAATGAAAACTCCGTTCTCTCCCTTTGCTATACCCTTCTTTATTGCCTTGCCATTGCATAAATAATTTGCTAAGCGGCATATTGCGGCCTGTAAAAACACCAAGGTTTCTATGCAGCGGCATTATCCATTCATCTTGTTGCATAGCGGCTGTAACGCCTACAGATATTGCTTCTTGCCCAATACCACTAAACCATTTAGATATTTTTCCTTGGCGCAACAAAACAAGCATTTTTTCTTCTATCATGCGGGGTAGCAAAATAGATTTGTACAAGCCAATAAGTTTTTCTTTTGATAAGCTTTTGTTTGAAAAATTCATATTGCGAAGATAGGAAAGTTAGAGGTTGAAGGTTCAAAGTTGAAGGTTCAAAGTTTAAAGTTTAAAGTTCAAGGTTGGGCGTCTTGAAAAATTCGTAACAATGGTTTAAGAAAATATTTATTACTTTTAAACAACCCAATGCTTAAGAAATAAATTCTTTTTTTGAATTGAAATAATTATTTATACCATTTGAACCTCACAAAAAAATCTTATGCAAAATGACAACAACAATGCTTTTGTAATTTCTTATTTAAACTTACGAATAGGGCTTGGATTTGTAGGTTTTTTTCTTCCAATAATTTTAGTGGTGGGCACATGGAGCTTTACAGATTGTACACAGCTACAACCATCAATCAGCCATTATTATTATACCATTATGGGCGATTATTTTGTAGGTTCATTGTGTGCCGTAGCTATGTTTTTATTTTTTTATAAAGGTGTAGATAAACAAGATGGCATTTTTGCAAACTTTGCAGCGGTGTTTGCTTTATTGGTTGCTTTTTTTCCTACCAATCCGAGTACAAATTCTATTTGCCAATATATTTCTACCAATAAAATTACATCATTAAATGCAGTACACTATTCGGCGGCGGCTTTGCTTTTTGCAAGCTTTGCATACTTTTCTATTTTTTTATTTACCAAAACAGATCCTACAAAACCAATGACCAAACATAAAATAATTAGAAACCGAATTTATTTTATCTGCGGTATAATTATTATTGTTTGCATTGCGCTTATAGCTATCTATAATTTTGTGGGCAACTTAGAAACTATTTTTGCAAAATACAAACCAACCTTGCTCTTAGAAAGTATTGCACTATTTGCATTTGGCATTTCGTGGATTACAAAGGGAGAAATGATTTTGAAAGATGTGTAAAAGTGGATTTAATAAAAAAGTTAAATCAGAAAGCCAAATGGGCTGCAGCAAGGGAAAAATCGTATTAGATTAGGGGCGGTTTGGCATATATGCTTAGAATTAATTTAAAATTATTCTTTTCCGAAATCTAATTTTGATAATCCTGACTGCCTAAAAATCGAATTGAAAGTACCCATTGGTATTTGTTTCCTGTTTGCAGGTACAATTACGGTTAGTGTTGGTTCGCCACCCCTCCTATATTTAATATGGCCTCCCTTTTGAGAAACAAAAAAGAAATCATTTTTCTCTAAAATATATAAAATAAAAACCGAAGATTAAAGTTTAGGCATAACTAAAATTTGAAGAAATAATTTCAGGCTGTTCTACATGCTGAATATTTTTATCAGAGTCATCCTCCAAATAAAGCTCAACAGCTTCTTGCAAATTTTTAATAGCCTCTTCTTTTGTATCGCCAAAACTACTTACTTCGATGTTTAAGCATTGTGCTACAAAGTGCTTATCCTCTTTCCAAATAATATGTTGTAATGTTATTGTTTGCATGATAAATTATTTTATCAAATATAAATTTTAATTTGCTAAATAATATAATAAGCCAATAATAGCATTTAATTGAATAGTGGATAACCCTACCAAAACTGAATAATAAGGTTTGACTATTTTCGCTTTCAATCTTATCGCCTTGCATCTTTTTAAGAAAAACAACATGTCGAAACCCAATAAAAAAGCTATCACTTCTTTAATGCCATGTAGAGGCAATTTATTATTGCCAAAAGAAATTTTTACGTGAAAATGAAGATAAAAATTAAATGAAGATAAAAATAGCGATAATGAAGAGTCAAACACTTAAAAAATTATTGCTACCGAATACTAACTGGGTATAATACTACAAACAACAATTTGCCATCTCTACTTATAATCATTTTAATATTCTCTCTTGCTTTTTGTAATAAATTTTCATATGCCTGAATTTTACCAGTACAATCATTCGATACGCAAATAACTTCATCGCCATTTTTTAAGCCAGCTTTTTCTGCAGGTGATTTTGAAACAATATCATCAATAATAATTTTATTGTTGTAATTATATAATGTCATTCCAGTATAAGCATAATCAAATGGATCATCAAAACTGGCATTTGGTTTTAAATGTATTTCTTTTGATGGATAGTTAAGCGTAAGATTAAATCTGCGCAAAATATCGTTGCCCAACAAACCCGCAGTATATGGGTAAGAGGTTACATTTTCTTCATCGTCGTACAAATTTGTAGGAACATTTCTAAAAACATATGGCCCAATTTGCAATCGCTTCACAACAGTTAATCGCATTTTCTTTTTTCCATTCAATCCCTGCACTTCAGTAACTACAGGCTTTCTGCGAGGTAACAATATTTTATTATCTCTTAAAAAATTTTCGGTTAAAAGCAAACAAAGTCCTGCACCAGAATCAAAATACACATTGCTAGATAATTTTAGCTTATCTTTTATACCAATGGAATGTGCCATCAATCTTGAAAAAGTTGGATACAACATTGTACCACCATTTTCATATTTAAATTTACCCGGGCTATAAATTTTTATAAATGATGAATCAAAATTAATATCAAAAATATATCTACTCAATAATCCAAAACCAATAATGCCATCTATTTTTTCGCCATACACACTGCTTAGTAAACTATAATCGTTTACATAAAAATTAAGATGCTCCGTTTTAAGTTTGCCAGTAGTTAAGGTTTGATTAAATACATAAGCAACGTTTCTTGTACCACCAATACCACTCACAAGTGTATCTGTAATGCGAGATAAAATATTAAACTCCGCACATGTAGCAGAATCCAAAGAAATGCCGCCGCTACCCGTATCCAACAAAAAATTTAGTGTCTCCGAAATGTTGTTCAATTTTGCTTCAATAACTATAACACCACCAGTATAAATTTTTATGGGAATTGTTTCTAGCAAATGAGCGGCTTCAACTTTTCCTTTATTTTGCGCTACACAAGTTTGTGTAGCAAAAAACCATAATATTATAATAATCGTTTTTATGGAGGAATAATTTAATAATACAAGTTAATGAATGTAATTTTGCAAAGCAATAAAAAATTGGTTTTATGAACGTAGATGACTTATTGGCAAAAGCCCTAGCCTTCGAATTTCTAACTGTAAAAGAAGGCGTTTTTTTGTTTGAAAACGCTGCACTTACACAATTAATGTATGTAGCAAACGAGTGTAGAAAAATACAAGTGCCCCATGGCAAAGTAACTTGGCAGATTGATAGAAATGTAAACACTACTAATGTATGTACGGCCAATTGTAAGTTTTGTAATTTTTATCGCATACCTGGGCACAAAGATGCATACATAACAGATATAGAAACCTACAAGAAAAAAATTGAAGAAACCATTATGTATGGCGGCGATCAATTGTTGTTGCAAGGTGGTCATCACCCCGAGCTTGGTTTATCTTTTTATGTAAATTTATTTAAAGAATTAAAAACCCTTTATCCAAATATAAAATTGCACACACTTGGCCCGCCCGAAGTAGCACACATAACCAAGCTAGAAAAAAGTACACACAAAGAAGTGCTTGTTGCATTAAAAGCAGCAGGCATGGATAGCTTGCCAGGCGCAGGCGCAGAAATATTGACAGACAGAGTAAGACGATTAATAAGCAAAGGAAAATGTGGTGCACAAGAGTGGTTAGATGTAATGCATGAGGCACACAAACTAAACATCACCACATCTGCCACCATGATGTTTGGGCATGTAGAAACTTTGGAAGAACGTTTTGATCATCTTGTAAAAATAAGAGAAGTGCAAAGCAGAAAACCAGAAGATGCAAAAGGATTTTTAGCATTTATTCCATGGACGTTTCAAGATGCAGATACATTGCTTGCACTCATACGAGGCGTACACAATCTCACTACGCCCGAAGAGTACATACGCATGATTGCTATGAGCAGAATTATGTTACCAAACGTAAAAAACATACAAGCAAGTTGGCTCACCGTTGGTAAAGAAGTAGCACAACTTTGTTTGAATGCTGGTGCCAACGATTTTGGAAGTATAATGATTGAAGAAAATGTAGTAAGCGCCGCTGGTGCACCGCATCGTTTTACCTCCAACACCATTCAAGATTCTATACGCATGGCAGGTTTTGAACCGCAGCTACGCAACCAACAATACGAATGGAGAAAAATGCCAGAGATGAAAGAGCAGGTGATAGATTATTAAATTATTTTTTTAAAACACAAAAGCCATCAACATTTTTTTTCAAAAAATATTGATGGCTTTTTTTAGTGGGCGAAAAAGCAATGATTGAACTTCAGTGGCGTCGCACATTTCATCTTCATATCTTTTTTCATCTTTAATTATGCAATAGATAGAAGCGAATCCAGAAATTTTATTTCTTAGTATATTATTACCAATTATAAATTTAAACTAGTTTTTTAAATTATTAAATTTGTATCCGCCATAGGCGGATGTCGAAGGCGGGTTTCATTAAGTGCATCGGGTTCGACAAGCTGCTAATGACATGTTTACTAAAAGGCTAAAAAACAATTTTTTTCAAAATAAATTTTAGCCACAAAGTCTCGAAGACACAAAGAAAAAATGCGTAGCATTTTTTGTACTTCGTGCCTTTGCGCCTTGGTGGTAGGCCATATTTTTCGAAGCGAAGCTGCGGAAAACTTTTTCTTGTATGTCATTTGCAAAGAGCTTAAAAAACTTTTTTATGAGTGCCTCACCCTGACAATATTCTTTTTTGGAATTTGTATTATTTATAATCGGTATAATTTATTTTTCCAAAGAAAATATTTCAGCTTTCCCTTTCAACATTTGCCAAACAATTACGCCAAACATTATTGTAAAAGGCAATGCCTTTAGCCCATGCTCATAAATATAATCTAGTATAATATGCGGCGTAGGATCTATAGAAAGGAATGTGCCAAAGAAAACAAATAGTATCATAAAAATATTAAGCGCCCTACTCGGCTTTTGCAAAGCATACCAAATACCAACTCCCCAAATAGCAATGGCATAACCATATATTTCTGATGCATGATTGAAGATTGTAACCCAAATTAAAATAGCACTCAAAAAATACAATCGATAATTGTACGATTCAAAAAGTTTGTATCGTACATACATCAAGCAAAACACAAATACACCTGCAATCTGCACAAGCAATTTACCCAAATCTGAAATATGAAAATAAGCTTGTATTAAGCCAGTAAGCGAAATTTTACCATAGTTATCACCTTGGTCTATTACCAACTCTGCATACCAATTATGATAAAGCGTAACAAGCTCGTGCGGTTTTACAAAAAGCAATGGCAATACTCCAATCACCATCATTGCTACTACAAATCGGAAAATAAATTTTATTTTATCTGGATACAATAAAAATAAAGAAGCCGCTACGATGGGATAAATTTTAATGTATGCGCCAGCCGCAATTGCAAATGCAGCAATCCAATAATTTTTATTTTCGAAAGATAAAAAAGCCAATACCATCAGCACACCAATCATCACATTTGTTTGTGTGCCTTGCATACAAGTGAGCATATCTAGCAATGCTATATAACACATAACACATTTTTTTTCATTGCTGATTCCTTTCAATTTAAAAATTAAAAAAGGCATTAGCATCATGCTCAAATTGTTCCAAATAAAATATCCGATGTAACTTGGTAGTATTGCAAATGGAGCAAACATTACAGGAAAGCTAGGGCTGTATTGGTATTGATCGAAACAATCTTTTGGCCAAAATGCATAAATATCTTTATGCTGTATAAAATGATAATAGGAAAATCTAAAAATTTTCCAAACATTCATTCTATCTGTAATCACAGATTGAATATTGAGCGCATTAATACCAATAAAATAAATGATGTAAATAGTACGTTGCCTAAGCCAGATAGATGATTTGCTATTAATTAGCTGCTGCATAAAAATATAATTATTGCAATATACATTTTTATACTACAAAAATATTTCTGCTGCTTACAAAAAAATTAAAACTCGATAACCGCTGTTCTTCTTTCCCCTGCAGGAAAATACCAACTAGGTCCAGTTTCTAACAATTGTATTGCTTGTGCATCGCATTTTTCGTTTAAGGATTTTTCTACTTTTATTTTTCTGGTATCGCCTTTTTTATTTACGGTAAATGATAATACCACATTACCTTTATACTCATTACCATATTCATCAAACTCTGGTTTTATATTTTGTTTTACAAAGCTGTAAAAAGATTTGGCTTCCAAATTATATTTACTACTATCAATTTGTATTCCCTTTACTTTTTTTAATGTTGCATACTTATCATTGTATTGTGGAGTTACATTTACGCCAGCAACTTTTCCTGCAAGTGCTTTTTCAGATATAGTTGTAGTGCTATAGCCTTCGCTTGATCTTCTACTTTTTGTTCCCATACTAGTTACCACTACTTCATCTAAATTACTATTTTTATTATCCAATCTTAGTATTTGAGATGCATTTGAATTTAGCAACGCATCTTTTCTATCGTATCCAACAGCAGCAATAGATACACTAGCTACACTATCTGTAGCTTTAAAATTAAATCTGCCTTTATTATCTGTTTGTGTAGCAATATTTGTGTTCTTCAATTTTATGGTTGCATTTTGCATAGGACCACCAGCAGGGTTTTGTACAACGCCGCTATAATTATAATAACTCAACCCATTGTTTTGTGCCCTATTATTTAAATTTAATTCTTTAAATACTTCTTTACTTTTTTTATCATCCGCATTTTTTTGTACACTTTTTTCCCAATCAGCTTGCTCAGCCGCTTCTTCAACTTTAGCAGTTACTGGTGCAGCAGGAGTTTGTTGTATATATGTACCTGGCGTAACTGAAAATTCATTTGTAGCTAATGAACTTGTTGTAGAATCAAAATTTGAATGTACATCTGTAAATGTTATTGTATTTGGTTTTACAGTTGTAATAGTGCCAGATGCTGTAGGCACTTGCGGCGCATTATTTGTAACATCCGTATTACTTTTTTCAGAAGCCGCAGTATCTATTTTTATTTCTTGTTTTATTTCATTTTTTGCAAGTGGTGTTGTTATATCGTCTTTTTTATTTACGGTATAAAATAAAAAACCTAGCCCCAATACAATTGCAATAGATGCAGCGGCACGCATCCAAATTTTATTGGATGATAAAGCAAAAACTTTCGTTTCGTTTTTTTCTTTGGTAGCCAATTTTCCTTTTAAAGATTCCACATCTGCCACGGCTGTGTTGGCATGCACATAACCTTCCAATGCATCAGCCAAAAACGGGTCTTCCAATGCGGCTTTTTCGAGCGCATGCATATCGTGAGCGGGCATGGTGCCTGCATGATAACTTGCAAAGTCTGCTGCGGTATATATTTTTTCGTAGTTCATTTATTCTGCTTTTTGCAAAGCGGTTTTATCCATACATATTTTTAAATTTCGCCTACCATTCTGTATAAAGCTTCTTACTTTATTTATATCCAACGCTGTAGTATCAGCTATTTCTTTATAACATTTTTCTTGCAAGTAAAAGAGTTGTATAGCCACTTTTTGTTCTGTCGGCAGTTGTTCTATACAATGCTCCATCACTATTAAGTTCGTTTCTTTTTGCATTACATCATCTAGATGCATGTTTTCTTGCAAATGCATAAGGTCTGTATCAACATTAACAGGTTGGCTTTTCTTGCTTCGCAATTTCATTAAACAATGGTTTTTAGCCAATTGATATAACCAACCTTTAAAATTATCTATCTCGTATTTTTTTACTTTGGTTACCAACTCCTCAAAAATATGTATCACCGCATCTTGAGCCTCATCTGGTTCTTTAAAATATTTTAAACAAACTCCATATAGCAAATCCATATAGCGGCTATACAAATCGCCAAGGGTATTCATATTGCCAGTATCCTTGTACTGTTGCACAAGTTCGCTATCGCTAAAAGAGGATGATATTTTTTTTATGAATGCCAATGCTATAAAGTTATAAAATTATTTTTTTATAACAGGTTATGTATTTCACAAAATTTTAGCATCTACCCTAAAAGAATGTTTACCAAACATCATTTTCTCACTCAAAAAACATTTATTATGAAAAAAATTATTCTCCTAATGCTTCCAATACTATTTTTAGGAATAGTAGCATTTCAACAAAAAAAAGATAAAATTATTACAGGTAAAATTACAGATGAACAAGGAAACCCAGTTTCGTTTGTATCTGTAAAAATAAAAGGAACAAGAGCTGGTGCAGCCGCAGATGCCAATGGTCAGTATAAATTATCCGCTCCTGAAAGTGCAACTACACTTGTATTTGCGGCTATCGGATTTAACCAATACGAAGTATTAATAAACAATAGAAGCATTATAAATGTTGTTTTGAAGAAAAGTGCTACAGAGTTAAATGAAGTGGTGGTAGTATCTGCACTTGGCTCAAAAAGAAAATCTGTATCGATGGGGTATTCATCGGTTACAATAAATGGGAGCGTAAGTGGACTTCAAGTTGGCACATACTCAAATTCTACACCTACCTATTTTTATAATAATGATAATGATGAAGAATCTAACACCGAAGCATATTCTAACATTGTAGAAAATGGTTTTAAAAAAGTAAGCGATAATCCTGTTTCTACTTTTTCTATTGATGTGGATGCGGCTTCGTATAGCAATGTGCGTAGGTTTTTAAATCAAGGACAACTTCCACCCGCAGGAGCAGTGCGTACAGAAGAAATGATAAACTATTTTAAATACCAATATCCTCAACCAACAAATAACGATCCTTTTTCTTTTAATACAGAAATGAGTGATTGCCCTTGGAACAAACAACATAAATTATTGCTTGTGGGTTTGCAAGGCAAAACAATACCAACAGAAAATTTGCCAGCATCTAACCTTGTTTTTTTGATAGATGTTTCTGGCTCAATGGGCGAAGTAAATAAATTGCCATTGGTAAAAGCGTCTTTAAAATTGCTTACAGACCAGCTTAGAGAAAAAGATAAAATATCGATGGTGGTATATGCGGGCAATGCAGGCTTGGTGCTACCCGCAACAAGTGGTACAGAAAAAGATAAAATAAAAAAAGCTATTGATGCATTAGAAAGTGGCGGCTCAACAGCTGGTGGCGAAGGCATACAATTAGCGTATAAAACGGCATTAGAAAATTTTGTAAAAGATGGCAATAATAGAGTAATACTTTGTACCGATGGCGATTTTAATGTAGGTGTAAGCAGCGATGACGATATGGTGCGCTTGATAGAAAAAGAAAGAAACAACGGCGTTTACTTGACTGCACTTGGTTATGGCATGGGTAATTATAAGGATAGTAAAATGCAACAAATGGCAGACAAAGGAAATGGCAATAACTTTTATATTGATAATATTAATGAAGCCAAAAAAGTATTGGTGAACGAATTTGGTGGTACACTTTTTACCATTGCCAAAGATGTAAAATTGCAACTAGAATTTAATCCTGCAAAAGTTGCAGGCTACAGATTGATAGGCTACGAAAACAGAAT
>JAYSOC010000312.1:0-4105 GCA_043723285.1 Ferruginibacter sp.
TTAAAATCAAAAGAAAAAATTATACATCTTCCTACAAATGAAACAGACGATAAAGTAATTAAGTTATTTAAATCATGGACAGGTAGTTTAAATCAATACGATATTCAAATATCTACTGGACCCGTTGTTTCGTTTAGAGCAACACAGTATTTGTTTGAACAATACCAAAACGGAACTGTTTTTTTAGTGCCTTTGTATCAACTTATCAATACAGCAAAGATGGAATTTGAATGGCCTGTTGAAAAAAGAAATAAGCCACAGTATATTCAGCATTGTAAAGAAACTCAATCACTTTTGCTGCCTAATAAAAACTATGTTTTTCTTCGTCGTTTTAGTGCAAAAGATGACAAAAGTAGATTGGTTGCTTGTCCTTATTATTCTAGCATTTCAAAAGCGGAATTTATAGGTGTTGAGAATCACTTAAATTATATTTATAGAAGAAATGGGGAGCTAGAGCTAAATGAAATTTTGGGCTTATCAGCCTTGTTAAATAGTAGTCTTTTTGATACTTATTTTAGAACATTTAATGGTAATATAAATGTAAGTGCAACAGAATTGAGAGAAATGCCTTTGCCACCCTTAGAAGATATAAAACAAATTGGCAACCAGATAATATTACTAAATGATTTTTCACAATCAAATGTTGATGAAATAATTAACAATTACTTTGATATAGAACATATATTCGCTTATGAGCAAAATTGATGAAGCAAAAGAAATCCTTAAAGAACTAGGATTACCAGATGCACAACAAAATGAAATTTCAGCTTATACATTACTTGCTCTTTGCGACATTATGCCTCGTGGCAGTTGGAGTAAAGCTACTAAAGCGAGTCTAAAAGTTTCAAAAGGCGTTATGGCATTTTGTAAAGACGTTTACAAAAAGGAATACGCCCCAAATACAAGAGAAACATTTCGCCGACAAGTTTTGCATCAATTTGTTCAAGCAAGGATTGCCGATTATAATCCTGATAATCCAAGCCTACCAGTTAATAGTCCAAATGCACATTACGCAATTACAGAAGAAGCATTAGAAGCAATCAAATCTTTTGGAACAAAAGCGTGGAAAGGAGGAGCAGAAAGATTTAAGTCAGAAGTTGGCGAACTTTCAAAACGTTACCTCAAAGAAAGAAAGCAAAATTTAATTCCAGTAAAATTAAGTAATGGCAAAATGCTTAAACTTTCCGCAGGAAAACACAATGTTGTACAAGCTGCAATTGTTCAAGATTTTGCTGCACGTTTTGCAAACGAAAGTGAAGTTCTTTATTTGGGAGATACTGCAAACAAAAACCTTTATGTTGATAAAAAAATATTGAAAGAATTAGGGATACTAATTACAAAACATAGTAAACTACCGGATGTGGTTTTATTTGACAGAAAGAAAAATTGGCTTTACTTAATTGAAGCAGTTACATCTCATGGACCGGTTTCACCAAAACGAATTGTTGATTTAGAAGAGCTCTTAAAATATTGTAAAGCAGGCAAAGTTTATGTTTCAGCATTTCCTGACTTTGCGGAATTTAAAAAACATTCAACAAACATTGCATGGGAGACAGAAGTTTGGGTTGTAGATTTCCCTGAACATATGATACATTTTAATGGCGATCGTTTTATGGGGCCAAGGTAATTTTAAATTCCTCTTTACTTGAAGAAATAATTGAAGCCATTTTTGCTATCTAAGTATAGTGTAGTAGCCAACCGCACCAACAACCATATCTTCATTCAAAAAATATAATTAATGATACCACCCACCCAAAAAATAGAAATCCCCATAAGCAAAACAAAACTTATAAAAATATTAATAGCAGCAATTGTGTTTGTTGCCCTTGGCTTTTGGATGGTAGTACGCAAGCCCACAATAAACAATCCATTATTTGGTAATCCAATAGTTGAGTTTTGTATAGGTATAGTATCAATTTTATTTTTTGGCCTTTCAGGCTTTATGATATTTAAAAAATTAAAAGATACAAAGCCAGGGCTTGTAATAGATGATATAGGTGTTACTGATAATGCAAGTGGCGTTTCAGCAGGACATATTCCATGGGCAGATATTACTGCCATAAAAACTGCACAAGTTTTTACACAAAAATTTATATTCATTATTGTAAAAAATCCTGAAGATTACATTAACCGACAAAGCAGTGCACTAAAAAGGCAAAACATGAAAATGAATTTTAAAACCTATGGTTCTCCCATTAGTATTACGGCTAGTACGTTAAAGTATAATTTTAACGATTTAGAAATTATTTTAAGAGAAAGATTGAAAAATAACACAGTTTAAATTAACTTTCTCGCCTAGGTTCGTGTCTTTGAACCTAAGTGGCGATATCCTACAATTTCCTTTTTTACAATTACCTTCGAAATACAAAACCACTTTATCATGAAATATAAAATTGGAACAAAAGATAAACCACTCGTTTTAAAAACACCGCCACTATCATCGGAATATAAAATGCATACTGATGAAAAAGATGGTAAAGAAATTTTAGTATGCACGGTAGGAAAAACCGTTTTGCATTACAATATTGATTGCCTTTCCGATTTACATAGCATGTTAAAAAAACATGGCGATTGGATGGAACTCGGTAGTGCAGATGAGCAAAAACATGCAAAAGATGGCACTGTAGAAGCTTGGGGGCGTTCAGAAAAAAATCCAGTAAAAGGTTGGTACGGTTTAAAAAAAGGTTTGCGTGGGCGCTTTGGTATGTATATTCCGCCATTGATGGAGGCACTAGGCTTAGCAGAAGTAACACACAATGCTAAAGGAAATATGATGAAAGCAAAATAAGTATTTGGAGATAGGGAATTTGTAAAAAAAAGGTAGCCAATTAATAGCTACCTTTTAAATTATAAAAATGTTTTTGGAATCATCCCAAATCAAACCTATCCAATTCCATCACCTTTACCCACGCCCCAACAAAATCTTTTACCAATTTTTCTTGCCCGTCTTCACATGCATATACTTCTGCAAGTGCACGCAGCTCTGAGTTTGAACCAAAAATTAAATCTACACGAGTACCAGTCCATTTTGCAGCACCAGTTTTTCTTTCGGTTCCTTCAAACACATCTTTGTGTGCATCTATTGCTTTCCAGCTAGTATTAAAATCAATAAGATTTACAAAGAAATCGTTTGTAAGTGTTTCTGGTTTATCGGTAAATACTCCATGTTTTGTTCCAGCAAAGTTTGTATTCAACACTCGCATACCACCAACAAGCACCGTCATTTCAGGAGCAGTTAAAGTGAGTAGTTGTGCTTTATCTATCAACATTTCTTCTGTCGATGTCATCGATTTATTTTTTGCATAATTACGGAAGCCATCAACTTTTGGCTCAAGCACTGCAAACGAATCTACATCAGTTTGTATTTGTGTAGCATCAGTACGACCAGCTCTAAAAGGAACGGTTATAGAATTACCAGCAGCTTTTTCTACAGCAGCGCATCCACCAAGCACAATTAAATCTGCCAATGAAACTTGCTTATCTGTATTTGCAGCATTAAATTCTTGTTGAATTTTTTCTAATGCATCTAACACTTTTGAAAGTTGTGAAGGATTATTTACTTCCCAATATTTTTGCGGTGCTAATCTTATACGTGCACCATTGGCACCACCACGTTTATCCGACCCACGGAATGTAGATGCAGATGCCCATGCAGTAGACACCAATTCAGATACCGATAATCCTGATGACAATATTTTTGTTTTTAAAGCAGCCGTATCATTTGCATAAATCAGATTATGTGTAACCGCAGGCACAGGATCTTGCCATATCATTTCTTCCGCAGGTACTTCTACACCATGATAACGAACTTTTGGCCCCATATCTCTATGCGTTAGTTTAAACCAAGCTCTTGCAAATGCATCTGCAAACTCAGAAGGGTTTTCAAAAAATCTTCTTGAAATTTTTTCGTAAACAGGGTCAACTCTCAATGCTAAATCGGCAGTTGTCATTACAGGCGCATGACTCTTTGCAGGGTTATGTGCATCGGGCACTGTTCCTTCACCGCCGCCATTTTTAGGCTTCCATTGATGTGCACCAGCAGGACTTTTTGTTAATTCCCATTCGAAACCAAATAAATTTTCAAAATAATTATTACTCCATTTGG
>JAYSOC010000313.1:0-10462 GCA_043723285.1 Ferruginibacter sp.
TAAAAACAAAAAATTTTAAAAAAGTTGTTGTTTTTTGTAGTAGCAAGCTAAGTGTAAAACAACTTACTCGTGATCTTGTACGTAATAAAATTGTAGCTGGCGAAATACATAGCGATCTCGACCAAGATCAACGAGAAGATATGCTCATACAATTTAGAAGTGGTAGAATGCCAGTGTTGGTAGCTACCGATATTTTGAGTAGAGGGATAGATATTGATGATATAGACCTTGTAATAAATTTTGATGTGCCGCACGATGGCGAAGATTATGTACATCGCATTGGTCGCACTGCCCGTGCAGAAGCAGATGGTACCGCTTACACACTAATCAACGAAAAAGAACAACGCAAATTTGCTGATATAGAAAGGTTGATAGAAAAAGAAGTAACTAAGTGCGCCATACCCGAGGAGCTGGGTGAGCAGCCGGAGTATAATGTTTCGGAGAGGAGGAGTGGTGGAGGTGGTTTTAAAGGGAAGAAGAGTTTTAAGGGGACGAAGAAGGTGGGGTGATAAAACTATAAACATTGGAGCCTCCGCTGTGTCTGACACCTTATGAATGGGCTAACAATTTAAAAACTACTTGCAGGTGTCTGACACATTTATCAGAGACCTCAAATAAATTTTCAAAAAACGAAAACTTTTTTTGAATGTGTCAGACACCTACAAACACTCTGAAAGCGCAAGGCTACTTTTATAAGGTGTCAGACACAGGTAGAGCTTCAAATATTTAAGATTCTTTTCAACAAAATAATCTTATTGCCTTATTAGAAAAGTATAAATAATTACAACCTTCCCTCAGTCTGACACATTTATCATCGACCTCAAATAGTTTTTACCATAAATCGAGATTTTTTTTGAATGTGTCAGACACCTACAAGCACTCAGAAAATGCAAAGCTAATTTTATAAGGTGTCAGACACATGGAACAGTTCAATACTTTGAGGATAGATTATTAAAAATCTATATTATTTTTCTTTCGTCAAAATCTTTGATAAAATTATTACTGTAGCTTTCAAAATTATTAATATCAATATCTAATAAGTGTATGGCTAATTCTTTATTGCAAAGTGAGCCATTTCTCAAGCCTGCATAATCTTTGTATGAACTAAATTTCCATTCATGCATTTCTTTTACTAAAAACGATTTTATTGGATTTTGATGAATGTAATGAAACGCTTGCACGGCATAATTTCCTTTGCCATCATATACATTTTTGCATTTCGTTTTTTGTTGAAACAAGTTGCCACTTCTGTTATACTTTTTGTTAATAGCTTTTGTGTAGCTAGAAAGAAACAAACGAATACCTTCAGATAATTGTTGAATTGGAATATTCTTTGAAGGAGGATATTGTACACTTTTTTCATTTGCATAAATAAGAAAGTGAAAATGATTAGGCATTAAACACCAAGCTAAAATTTCACAATTAGGCGAAAGGAATTTTTTAACTAGTTTTAAAAAATGAGTATAATTTTCTTCTTCAAAAAATAATTGTTGAGAATTGTTGCCTCTGTTATAAATGTGATAAATATCTTTTTCCGTAAAATTCATAGTAGTAAATTTTAGAAAGTAATTTAATACATTTTAGTCAACTATAAATAATTAGAGATTCTGCTGTGTCTGACACCTTATATGCAAACTAACAATTTAAAAACTACTTGCAGGTGTCTGACACATTTTTCAGAGATCTAAAAATAAATTTTCAACAAAATCGAAGATAATTTCGTAAGTGTCAGACACCTCACAAGCACCCTGCGGAAGCGAGTTGTATTTTACAGGTGTCAGACACTGAGTGCGATTCAAATATTGAAGGAGTTTTTCATTAGAGCAAAATAATTTATCGCAAACAAAAAACTAGAATTAATAAGAGCCTCCGCTGTGTCTGACACCTTATACAGAGACTAACAATTTAAAAACTCTTTGCAGGTGTCTGACACAGGGTGCTCTACAAATATTAAAGTAGTGATTCCGTACAGCAAAATAATTTTATTGCCTATAAAAAACTATAAATAATTATAGCCTCCGCTGTGTCTGACACCTTATGAATAGAGTAACAATATAAAAACTACTTGCAGGTGTCTGACACATTTATCAAGACCTCAAATAAATTTTTAAAAATCGAAGATTTTTCTGAATGTGTCAGACACCTCACAAGCACCCTGTAAAAGCAAGCTCCATTTTATAGGAGTCAGACATAGGGGGCATTACAAATATTGAATGAGTTTTTAGATACAGCAAAATGATTTTATTGCAGACAAAAAGCTACAAATAATTAGAGTTTTCGCTGTGTCTGACACCTTTTTAATAATCTAACAATTTAAAAACTACCCGCAGGTGTCTGACACATTTATCAAAGACCTCGAATAAATTTTCTTTAAAGTCAAAGATTCTTTCGAATGTGTCAGACACCTACAAAACACTCTGCGAATGCGAAGCTACTTTTATAAGGTGTCAGACACAGGGTACGCTAAAATGTTTCAAGGAATTGCTGCCATTTTTTTTACATTTGTAAATACTGTAAAAGCACCATGCAAAAACCCAACAAATACATTACCCTCATAAAACAATCCCTAAACGGCGAGCAGCACGATTATACACAAGGCAGTATAAAAACGGCCATTGTGTTATTGGCTATTCCCATGATTTTAGAATTAAGTTTGGAGTCTGTTTTTGCAGTGGTAGATATGTATTTTGTGGGGCACTTGCCCAATGCAAAAGAATCAGTAGCAACGGTTGGTTTAACAGAGTCTGTAATATCGTTGGTTTATACATTATGTATAGGCTTAAGTGTAGGCGCTACAGCCATTGTGGCTCGCAGGGTTGGCGAAAAGAATTTTGAAGATGCTTCACGGTCGGGTGCACAAGCTATTATCGTTTCATGTATTTTTTCTTTATTATTATGTTTTATTGGTGTTTTCTTTGCTTCAAATATTTTGGCATTAATGGGTGCAAAACCTGAGGTAATAAAACAAGGAACCATCTTTACAAAAATTATGTTCCTGGGTACGCCTTCTATTATTTTATTGTTTTTAATAAACGGAATTTTTAGAGGTGCTGGCGATGCAGCCATGGCTATGAAAAGTTTGTGGATTGCCAGCGGCGTTAATATTATTCTTTGTCCGATTTTAATTTATGGCTTAGGGCCATTACCAGCATTGGGTTTAAAAGGTGCGGCTATTGCTACAGTTATTGGAAGAACATCTGGCGTAATTTATCAATGTTATCATTTATTTAAAAAAGGCAGAACAATAGAATTAGTAAAAAGTTATTTTAAATGGAATTGGCCAATCATAAAAAATTTATTGAGTGTGGCTACACCTGCCACTGCTCAATTTTTTATACAAAGTGGAAGTTGGATTGTATTGGCTTATTTAGTTTCTAGAACTGGTAGTACAAATGCAAGTGCAGGTTATCAGATTGCGATAAGAAATGTTGTGTTTTTTATTTTACCAGCTTGGGGCTTGAGCAATGCCGCTGATACATTAGTGGGGCAAAACCTTGGCGCAAAACAACCTGAACGTGCACAACAATCTGTATTGCTCACTACAAAATACAATGTGTTTTTTATGGGTTTGGTTACGGTGCTGTTTGTATTTTTTTCAAAACCTATCATTGGTATTTTTACAAGCGATGGCGACATTTTAAACTATGGTAGCCATGCATTACAAATTATTGGACTCGGTTATATTTTTTATGGCATTGGTATGGTAATGAGACAATCCTTAAATGGTGCAGGCGATACAAAAACACCAACATGGATAAATATTGTTTGCTTTTGGATGATACAAATACCATTGGCTTGGCTGTTAGCTATTCATTTTAAAATGGGACCAACAGGCGCATTCATTGCTATCCCTTCTGCAGAAACAGTGTTGGCATTGTTGGCTTGGTATTTTTTTAAAAAGGGGAAATGGAAAATGGTGCATGTGTAATTATATAAAATTATCGCATAATTTGAAATAGAAGTATTCTCGTAGGAAAGCGCCTTAAAGCTTAAAAATCTTATAACAGGTTTTCGATTTTCAAATTATTTTTTTTGCAATTCCCAACCTTGCCAACTGCCTTTTGCAAACTGCTCCTTGTTAACTGCAAACTGCCAATTGCCAACTGACCTCCGCTCTTTATATTTGCATCATCAATCCACTAAACAACATATTACAAACACCCATAGAATACCTTACTGGCATTAGTGCACAGCGAGGCGATATGCTGCGCAAAGATTTGAACATATATACGTTTAATGATTTGCTCAATCATTTTCCATTTAGGCATGTGGACAAAACACAAGTTGATACTATTGCTTCGCTTACTATGCAAGATGAATATGCATACGTAGCAGGAAAATTATTGAGCCTCGATATGTTGGGTGAAGGTAGAAGTAGAAGGTTGGTTGGAAAATTAAAAGACAATACTGGGTTGATAGAATTGGTGTGGTTTCAAGGCATAAATTATGTAGAAAAAATAATGCATGTGGGGCAACAATATTTGGTGTTTGGAAAACTTAGTTTTTTTATGGGCTCGCCACAAATTGCGCATCCTGAAATTGAAAATTTTTCGCCACAAAAAATGGCAGGCAAGCCAAGTTTAGAACCCATTTATCCTTGTACAGAAAAATTAAAAGCTCGTGGCATTAATGGTAGTAATCTTGGAAAATTTACAGCAGAATTATTTACAAAAATTTTTGAAAAAGATATTCCAGAAAATTTACCAATAGATATTATAGCACATTATAAATTGATGAATCGTTTTGATGCCTACAAACAAATTCATTTTCCTGCATCAGAAAAACATTATCAATTGGCACTACGTCGTTTAAAATTTGATGAATTATTTTTTGCACAATTGCGTATGCAGTTAATAAGATTGCAAAGACATCGTTTTAGCAAAGGAAATATATTTGATAAAGTTGGAAATTATTTCAACGATTTTTATAATAATTATTTACCCTTTACACTTACCAATGCCCAAAAGCGTGTGCTAAAAGAAATACGACACGATACTGGTACTGGCAGACAAATGAACAGACTCTTACAAGGTGATGTGGGCAGCGGAAAAACAATGGTAGCTTTACTTTGTATGCTTATTGCGGCTGATAACGATTTTCAAAGTGTATTGATGGCACCAACAGAAATATTGGCCAACCAGCATTTACTTAGCATTACAGAAATGCTAAAAGATATGCCAGTAAATGTGCAACTGCTTACTGGTTCTGTAAAAGCAAAAGCACGAAAAAAAATATTTGCAGAAGCTGAAGATGGTACTATAAATATTTTGATAGGCACACACGCAGTGATAGAAGATAAAGTAAAATTTAAAAATATTGGGTTAGCCGTTATTGATGAGCAACACAAATTTGGCGTGGCACAACGAGCACAGTTAAGGGATAAAAATACCATTCCGCCACACATACTCGTAATGACTGCAACGCCTATACCTCGTACGCTTGCGCTTACTGCGTATGGAGATTTGGATTATAGTGTAATGGATGAATTGCCACCTGGCAGAAAGCCAATAGAAACAATTCATAGAAACGAAAGTGCAAGACCACAAGTGATGGATTTTATAAAAACAGAAATTGCACAAGGCAGGCAAGTGTATATTGTTTATCCATTAATAGAAGAAAGCAGTACGCTCGATTATGAAAATTTGATGAAGGGTTATGAAGAAATAAAATCATTTTTTCCTGAGCCAAAATATTGGATAAGCATGGTGCATGGCAAACAATTGCCAGAGATAAAAGAAAACAACATGAAACGTTTTGTAAGTGGCGAAACAAATATTATGGTGAGCACAACGGTAATAGAAGTTGGGGTGAATGTGCCCAATGCTTCTGTAATGGTAATTGAGAGTGCCGAAAAATTTGGTTTATCACAATTGCATCAACTTCGTGGGCGTGTAGGGCGTGGTGCAGATAAAAGTTATTGCATTTTACTTACGGGAAGAAAAGTATCTAACGATGGTCGAGAGCGTATGAAAATAATGGTAGCTACAAATGATGGTTTTGCAATAGCCGAAAAAGATTTGGAAATACGTGGCCCAGGCGAAATAGAAGGTACAAAACAAAGTGGTGTGTTAAACTTTAAACTGGCAAGTATTGTAAACGATAAAGCCATGCTAGAAGTAGCAAGGGATACAGTTGAGCAATTGCTAGAAAAAGACCCCGATATTGAATTGCTTGAAAACCTGCCTGTAAAAAACTATTTGGTATCACAAAAAGGAAAAACAAAATGGAGTAAGATTGCATAGAGCAGTTGGCAAAGGGCAAAAGGCAGTTTGCAAAGAGCAAATACTGATAGAAATGATAACTTTTTATCATGTAAAACACAATACCAGCTTTGGTTTCGTTTATTTTCGTAAATTGTAAACAAAAATTCATACTTGCATTCTATTTCTACAATAATTTATAGGTTTCTATTTTTAGTTACAGCTTTTCTTTTAGGAACAAATGCTTTTGCGCAAATGGAATTTGTACAAAACAAAGGGCAATGGGATAAGCATGTAAATTATAAAGGTGATTTTAATACGGGTTCTTTTTTTTTAGAAAAAAATGGATTTACAGTTTTGCTTAATAAACCTGAGGATGTAAAAATGCTTTCAGAAATTAAGCATGGTATCCATTCTAAAAATTCTCCAAAACTACCATCTTTAAAAGATTTTATTTTTCATTCGTTTGCTTACAATGTTTCTTTTTTAGGTGCTTCGCCAAAAGTGGAACAAATTCCTGATAAGCCATTGCCAACATACAATAATTATTTTTTAGGAAATGATAAAAGCAAATGGGCTGGTGATTGTAAAATTTATACAGCTGTAACGTATAAAAATGTTTACCCAAATATTGATGTACGATATTACAGCACACAAAATAAATTGAAATACGATTTTATTGTACATCCCGGTGGAAACCCTGCTGCTATTGCTTTGCGTTACGATGGCGCAGTGAAATTATCTGTAAAAGACAAAGCATTAATTATTGGCACAACAGTTGGCGATGTTACAGAGTTAGAACCTTATTCTTACCAAACAAATACAAATATTAAACTAGACGTAGTTACAAAATATAAAGTAAATGATAATGTTGTAAGTTTTGATGTGAGCAATTATGACCACAATGCAACTTTAATTATAGACCCGCAATTAATTTTTTCTTCTTTTACAGGTAGCGTTGCCGATGATTGGGGCTATACTGCTACACCAGGTGCCGATGGTAGTTTTTTTGCTGGAGGCGTTGCATTTTCAAGTGGATACCCTACAACATTAGGAGCATTTCAAACTACTTATGCAGGCACTAATCCTCCTTTTTCTTATACTGGTTATGATATAAGTATTTTTAAATTTTCAGCAGATGGTAGGTTAAGGTTATTTGCAACATATTTAGGCGGTAGCGATGAAGAACAGCCACACAGCATAATTGCAGATGCAGCTGGTAATTTAATTATTGCTGGCAGAAGCAATTCTCCAAATTACCCATTGCTTACAAATATTGCTGCAACTGGTAGTGGTTATGATATTGTAATTACAAAATTAAATGCCACGGGCACTGCATTGTTGGGCTCTGTAAAAATTGGCGGCTCAGGAGATGATGGTGTAAATATAAAAGATAAAGAAGATCCAAATGTATTTGGTGATACTAGCTTAAGAAGAAATTATGGAGATGATGCCCGAAGCGAAGTAATACTTGATGCGGCCAATAATATCGTGCTTGCTTCATGCACACAGTCTAATAATTTTCCAACTGCAAATGCAGTACAACCAAATTTTGGTGGAGGATTACAAGATGGTGTGATACTAAAACTAAATTCCAATCTTTCATCCATTATTTTTTCTACTTATTATGGAGGAAGTTTAAACGATGCATGTTTTGTTGCAGCTATAAACCCTATTTCAAATAATTTATACATTGGTGGTGCTACAGAGAGTAATAATTTATTGGGTAATACTGCAGGCACAATAAGTTCCAATTTTATAGGCAATATTGATGGCTTTGTTACAGAGCTTCAACCAAATGGCTCATCAATAATAAAGACAACATACATTGGTACATCTAGCATTGATGCAGTGTATGGTTTGAAATTTGATAGGTTCGGATATCCATATATTATGGGAACTACAACAGGAAATTGGATACCAATAAATGCGATATACAATGTGCCAAATTCTAAACAATTTATTGCAAAGTTGCAGCCAGATTTATCGGCTTACGTTTACTCAACAAATTTTGGTACGAATAATAATCCATCTACACCTAATATTTCGCCAATTGCTTTTTTGGTAGATCGTTGCGAAAATGTGTATGTATCTGGCTGGGGAGGCTCAATAAATTTTGGTTATGGATATTCAAATAGCGGTACAAATGGTTTGCCCGAAGTAGATCAAATACCAGGATTACCAGCTGCCGATGGTTCCGATTTTTATTTTTTTGTGTTAAAGAAAAATGCACAATCACAATTGTTTGGTTCACACTTTGGGCAAGATGGTGGCGTGGGAGATCATGTGGACGGAGGTACAAGTAGATTTGATGCAAATGGAGTTATTTATCAAGCCATGTGTGGAAATTGCGGAAACCCAGGAAACATATTTCCAACTTATCCTAATGGGCCAACTTACCCTTGGTCGGCTACTAACAATAGTTACAATTGTAATCTTGCAGCTGTAAAAATAGATATGAATTTTGCAGGTGTAGCCACAACAATACAATCTTCGATAGCTGGTGTGTTAAACGACACTTTGGGATGTTTGCCAGTATTGGTAAGTTTTAGAGATACATTACAAAAAGGCGTTAAATATTTTTGGAATTTTGATGTAGTAGCATTTCCAAATAATATAGATGCTATAACGTTGCATGCAGATACTTCTCATTATTATACATCATTAGGCATAAAAAGAGTGCGCCTTATTTCCGAAGATTCGAGCACTTGCAATATTAGAGATACATCCTACATCAACATCGATATAACGGATAGAGTATCAACACCAAAATTTACTTTTCAAAAAATTGGTTTGTGTAATAGTACAACGTATGAGTTTACCAATCTTTCTTTTCCTAGCGATGCTACTACATTTAAACCAACATCTTTTGAATGGGATTATGGAGATGGGTCACCAAAAGATACAGCAAACAAAACGCCAGTGCGCCCACATACATTTCCTGGACCTGGTACGTATTTTGTAAAACTTAAAATTATAGACGATCGTTTTTGTAATACACCAATAATAGATACACAAAAAGTAGTTATTGCATCAAATGTAAAATCACTAACAGCTCCACTTGCTGGCGGTTGTTCACCATATACACCTACTTTTCAAAATTATTCTTTAAACGGAGTAACATATTTATGGGAATTTTTAAATGCTACAGGAAATATTATTGGAACGTCTACTGATTTTCAACCAAACTTTACTTTTGCAAATGAAGGTATTTATAAATATAGATTAATAGCAACTAACCTTATCACTTGCAACTTACATGACACATCTGCCTATTTTTCGTTTTCCGTTTTAAAAACACCAGTTACAAATTTCGATTGGAAACCCAAACCCATCGAATTAGAAGAACCAGTTCATTTTATAAATTTATCGAGTTTTGCTACAAGTTATTTTTGGAACTTTGGAGATTCAGAAACATCTTCATTATTTGAACCTAAACATATTTATAAAAAAATTGGCACCTACTTTGTCACACTTACTGCCAATAATACTGCTGCTTGTGCACAAATTATTACCTTGCCTGTATTAGTAGTAGCAAGTACTGTATTAGATGTGCCCAATGCATTTACGCCAGGCAAATTTGGTACGAATAGTGTAGTGTATGTTCGTGGGTTTGGTATTGGAAAAATGGATTGGCGTATTTATAACAGGTGGGGCGAATTGGTATTTAAATCTGTAAATAAAAAAGAAGGATGGGATGGATTTTATAAAGGCAAATTGCAACCAACAGATGTTTATACTTACACATTGGATGTAGAATTTGTAGATGGACAAACAGCAAGAAAGACTGGTGATATTTCTTTGTTAAGATAAACGATTGATGAAAAAGAAGTCAACATAGTATTGTAAAAAATGGCCATGCTGCATAAAAGAAGAAAAAAGAATCATCAATAAAGTAATAGCATCAAAAATTAAGTTAAATAATTTCATTATTATTAAAACAGAAATCGTAATTGAATTAGTTTTCGTTTATTTAAATTAAATTGTACAAATAAATCAGATATACGTTGTTATATAAAACTTTCTCATTAGCACTATTCATTTCTGCTTTGCTTTTTCTTAACGAAAATGCATTGGCACAAATGGAGTTTGTACAAAACAAAGGGCAGTGGAATAATAAAATAAATTATAAAGGGGATTTTAATACTGGCTCTTTCTTTTTAGAAAACAGAGGTTTTACAGTAGTGCTTAATAAAGCAGTAGATATAATGAGGCGAAAAGAATTTACGCATGGGCATGATGATAAATTGGCAAAAGATATT
>JAYSOC010000314.1:0-4102 GCA_043723285.1 Ferruginibacter sp.
AAACAACAAATAGAATGGTTTAAAGCAGGAGCAGCCTTAAATATTATTAGAAAGGAATTTGAGGCGAGTAAGGTTTGAGTGAATTAAAATAAGTATAAAAAGTAAACGGCAGATGAATTTTTCATTTGCCGTTTTTATTTAGGAGCATGAGCAATTGCTATTGGCTGAATATTAGTTTCACGCTATTCGTTACAACCTACGCTGCGCTTCAGTTTTCACTTCTATCGTGGCTACGCTCAGCAGTAAATCTTTATTGAACTTTTATTGCGTTTTAATTTTTGATTGTATCTTTAATGTTATGAACGAAATCTCCATCAACACACCAGCACTTTTGTTTCCTGCCATTAGTTTATTAATGCTTGCCTATACCAATCGCTTTTTTGCAATAGCAAATAGGGTAAGAACATTACACGAAGTATATCAAAAAGAAATAAATAAGGATATTGTATTTAAACAAATTGAAATATTGCGTAGAAGATTAAATATGATAAGAAATATGCAAGCCCTAGGTGTTGGTAGTTTTTTAAGCTGTATTACTTGTATGTACTTTATTTTTAGCAATCTTATGGACACAGCACATGTACTATTCGTCATCAGTATTTTATGCTTGGTAGCATCATTATTAATTTCTTTGGCAGAAATTATTATTAGTACAAAAGCGGTGGAGCTAGAACTTAGTGATATAGAAGGTTTAGAGAAAGACAGCATGTTAAATATGTTTAAAAGAGATTGATAGAATGAATAAAATCATCTTATTAGTACGAAAACTAATTTAAGTTGACCGTTCACACATATTTATTTTACAAACGAGCCTACTTTTTTTATCTTCGCAACTTATTTTTTTAAATGAGATATTGTTTACTGTTTATAGTGTTGCTTGCTACCCATAATTTATTTGCTCAAACAAAAAAATTTGGTGCAATAAAAATTAATTCTACCATAAAAATTGATGGTAAAATAGATGATGCTGGGTGGGCATCTGTTAGTTCAATAAATGATTTTATAACCTCATATCCTGAATTTGGAAAAGAACCTACAAAAAAAACTGAGGTAAAAATTGTATACGACAATGCTGCAATGTATGTACTTGCATTAATGTACGACGATAAAGTAAATATTAGAAAGCAACTTACCCAAAGAGATGCTATAGAAAGACAAGACTGCGATGTATTTACTATCGGTTTAGATACTTACCAAGACAAACAAAACGGATTTATTTTTCAAGTAAGTGCTGCAGGTGTGCAGGCTGATGCCAGACAAAGTAGTGCGAATGGCACAGATAGAAGTTGGGATGCCGTATGGGAAAGTGCAGTATCTATTGCAGCAGATAAGTGGATTGTAGAAATTAAAATTCCTTTTAGCGCCATTCGTTTTGCTAAAAAAGATGTGCAAACTTGGGGCTTACAACTTACAAGAAATATTAGAAGTAAAAACGAAAGTAATACTTGGAGTCCGCAAAATCCAAATGTAGATGGCAATATTAATCAATGGGGAGAATTGACAAATCTGAAAAATATTGTACCTCCCTTGCGCTTATCGTTTCTTCCATATATAAGCGGAGGTGTAAGAAATTCTCCTACAAATAATGGTCGCACTACCGTGTATTTAAAAAGTGGTGGTATGGATGTTAAGTATGGCATCAACGAAAGTTTCACAGTAGATGTGACTTTGATCCCAGATTTTGCACAAGTACAAAGCGATAATACTTTTTTAAACCTCACTCCATTTCAGGTAAAGTTTGATGACTTTAGACCATTTTTTACTGAAGGGACAGAGCTATTTAATAAAGTAGGTTTATTTTATAGCAGAAGGATAGGTGCAGAACCCACAGGCACCAGCGAAGTATTGGATTTTAAAAGAAATAATCCTGAGTACACGATAAATAAAAACCCTGGCATTACTCGTTTGTACAATGCAACAAAGCTAAGTGGCCGTACAAAAAACAATATTGGCATTGGTGTTTTTAATGCAATTACTGCACCTATGAATGCCAAACTTACCAATAATATTACAAAACAAGATACTACCATTCTCACCGAGCCCTTAACAAATTTTAATGTATTTGTTTTTGATAAGGCTTTAAAAAATCGTTCTTCGTACACCATCACCAATACAAATGTGCTAAGAAAAGGAAATAGCAGAAATGCTAATGTTACGGGCCTTGATCTTTCATTATTCGATAAAAATAATAATTATAATTTTTCTACTTCACTAAAATATAGCAACATTTGGGGCACTGTAGAAAAGTATGATGGATATAAAGTAGAAATGAATGCAGGCAAAATAAGTGGCAAATGGCAATATAGCACAGGTATAAATATTGAGAGTGATAAATATGATCCTAACGATTTAGGATTTTTATTTAACAACAATTCTATTGAGCATTTTGCAGGAATAAGTTTGAATTACAATACACCTACCAAAAATTATTTAAGCCATCGTTACAGAATCAGCTCGAGAATGGAGTATTTATTCAAACCCTTTAATTGGGCGACTACTGAGTTTGAAGCCAATGCATTTTTTTTGTTTAAAAATTTTTGGGATATGAATTTTGTGATAAACACACAGCCCATAGATTTTAATGACTTTTTTGAAGCCAGAACGCCAGGCGTGAGATTTAATAGATATCCTTATTTATTTATTGGTATGGGTGGAAGCAGCGATAGTAGAAAAAAATTATTTGGTAGCTGGTTTATAGGAGGTGCAGAAAGTAGAGTGTATGATGATCCTTTTTTTAAAATGGATTTAAACGCACGTTATCGTTTTACAGATCGTTTTCAACTAACTGCATCTTTTGGCAGAGAGTCCGATAGAGGTAACTGGGGCTTCTCTCACAGAGATTCTATTAGTACACTTGTTAAAGATTATTTTGATCCTATCCTTGCATTTAGATCTGTAAAAACGAATAATCTAACTTTGGGAGCGCAATACAATTTCACGCCACGTATGAACTGGAACATACGCCTACGCCACAACTGGACAAGCATCAGAAATCGTTCTTTTCTTAAATTAACTGGCAATGGCGACTGGAATGATATTGCATTTATTGATGGAATGAACAGTAATTTTAATGTATTTAATGTAGATATGTTTTATACATGGGATTTTAAATGGGGAAGTCGTTTAACACTTGGATGGAAAAATGCATTAGGCGGAAATGTATCTTTAGACCCATACAAAAATGGGAACTATACGAAAAATTTTGGTGCAATATTTAATAACCCTCATAGCAATGAGGTAACTCTAAAAATAGTTTATTATTTAGATTATTTAAGTTTGAAGAAAAAATAATTTTCTATCTAATAAGATAATTTACACCTCCTACATTTTGTGTTTGGTTGCCTGTTTTCATAGTGCCAGCAAATTGCCTATCGTACGAAGCGTAATAAGTAAAGTTTACCGAGCCAATGCTTTTTATTCTTCCTTTATAAGCTTTATCATCAAAAGATGAATAATAATTGAGTGATGTAGATCCTACCATTCTTAATTTTCCACGCAATGCTTCATTATCGAAAGAATTATAAAATCCAATTTGATTACTACCAATACTTTTTATTTTTCCTTTTAGCAAAGCATCTTCGTAAGGCATAGTATAAGTGAAAATTAAATTACCAATACTTTTTATTTTTCCTCTCAAAAATTCATCTTCGTACGATGCATAATACGTAACAGCAGTTCTTCCAATATATTTTAATTTACCTTGGTACGATTTATCATCAGTAGCAGCATACATTTCTATTCGACCATTATAATTTTCTACCCTAGAATAATTGGCTAACCTTTCAGAATAATAATCAACTCCATAATTTACTAAATTACCATCCGGCGAAACATTTATAATTACATTTTCATCTAAACCAATGGTAAACGACTCGGTAGTTCCTGCATTGGTTATATTAACTTTGGCTATACGTTGGGCTGTGATAGTAAAACTACCAACAAGAAATAAACTGAGTATAAAAAGCTGTTTCATATATTAAAATTACATCGTAAAAGTAAAGTAAAGAAAGCAGCTAAACTTTATTTTATTTCCTCTTTTTTACATTTTAAGTAGAAATTGGCAATAATTAATAAGAAATATCCATATTTTTTTGAAAAAATT
>JAYSOC010000315.1:0-4097 GCA_043723285.1 Ferruginibacter sp.
ATAAATAATAAATGATAAATAATAAATAATAAATGATAAATATTTTAATGTTCAATAATCAATTTTCAATGTTCAATTTTCAAATTATGCATTGTGTAATACCTAATCTATTTTTTAATCTGTCTTGTTTCTTCCCCCTTCGGGGGAGATAGAGGGGGCCCTTAACTTTTTCTTCTGTTAACCATTCTACAATAATGATGGAAACATTTTTGCTTAACAATTTATTTTAAAATGCGTTTTTAGATTTGGTTTGTAATTATTTTATTAACTAACAAAAAATTTATTTTATGAGTTATTCAGTGAATTTGCTCACTACCGTAGCTGACTGCGATTCGGTAATTTTAGTAGCAGAAAAAGAAAAGGCAGATCTAAGTTTTAAGAAAACATCGGTAGAGCGGCAAAAAGACACCTACGCTAGTAATAGTATAGGTATAGATGCAGACATAGCTGCTACCGATGCAGAAATTGCAGCGCTCACGCCCGTAGTAGCATCTCTACCAGCAGGTGCAGCCAAAGACGACAACGAAACCCGATTAAAAAAGCTAGAACTAAAAAAGTTTTTGCTAGCGCAAAAAGACAAAAACTACGGCAGTGTAGCACTCCTTATGCGTGAAAACGATTTGGAAAGAATTGTAAAAGAAGTAGATGCTGTAGATGTGTTTATTGCCGCTATAAATACAAGAAAATCACTTTTATAAAAGAAGCCATATTTCTAGTTTTATTGTTTAACAATTGGAGCCTGCTAGTTTTTTACTAGCGGGCTTTTTTTATAAAAGCTGTGGTATTTATAAACCTTCCTTAGCTTTTTATAATATTTTTGAATGGTAAAATTAGCCCAATATGTGTCAGACAGCTTTCTTAAAGAATAGTTAGATTAAAGGTAGTGCTTAGTTGTCACACACATATTGGCAAGTTTTCGGCATCGGTGGTGGCTGCGGAAACAAACTGCATTAGCAACTTATAAAAAATATTAAGCACAGCAAGTATGGCGTTTTAATAATTATTTTTTATATTACATAATAATTTAACAACTAAATAAATAAATCATGAAAAAGATTTTTATCAAATCATATTTATTAATCTTTTTTTTTGTTTCAAAAGAAGTATCGGCCCAACAACAATTTTTTAAAGATGCAAATGAAAGCGAGTTTAAAAATGCAGAACAAAAAAGAGTAATTATTCCAACTCTTTACAGAACCATTGCATTAAACGATGCCAATTTTAAAAACTTTATAAAAGATATTCCTTTTGAGCGTGCTTCAAAAAATAATGTTACCCTCGATATTCCAATGCCCGATGGCACTACAAACAAATTTGAGGTTTGTGAAGTAAGCATTATGGAACCTGCACTTGCAGAAAAATTTTCTTCTATAAAAACATTTAGAGGCAAAGGTATTGATGATCCTACAGCAACATTAATTTTCGATTATACTGAGTTTGGTTTTCATGCCATGATATTATCTCCAGTAACTGGTTCTGTTTTTATAGATCCATATTATCAACAAAAAAATGATTACTATATTTCTTATTTCAAAAAAGATTTTAGCAAATTTATGTATCCCGAGCTAAGTCCTATAAAATTTGATGGTATTTTAAATAAACCAACATCTATAGAAGCAGTAGTAGCAGTTGGGCCATGCAGGGGCACGCAATTATTTACTTATCGCTTAGCAGTTGCATGTACACACGAATATGCAATAGCCGCTACAGGGCTTGCTACGCCTACTGTTGCACAAACATTGGCAAAAATTGTTACATCTGTAAATAGGGTAGATGGCGTTTATGAAAAAGAAGTGGCAGTGAGGTTAATTTTAGTAGCCGCAGAAAATAGCATTATTTTTCCAACACTTGTTGGCGATCCTTTTACTGGTAATAATAATGCTAATACTTTAATTAGCGAAAGTCAAACTCATATAGATGCTAATATTGGCACAGCCAATTATGATATTGGACATACATTTAGCACTGGTGCTGGTGGGCTTGCAGGCTTGGGTGTTGTGTGTGTAGCTAACAGAAAAGCTAACGGCGTTACTGGTTCATCGGTACCCACTGGCGATGGATATGATATAGATTATGTAGCGCACGAAATTGGTCATCAGTTTGGCGGCAATCATACTTTTAATAGTACAACATCTAGCTGTGGTGGTGGCAATAGAAATGCTGGTACAGCTTACGAAGTGGGCAGTGGCACTAGCATTATGGCGTATGCTGGTATTTGTACTACCGATAATACACAATTAAACAGCGATCCATTTTTTCATACCGTTAGCTTCGATGAAATTAGTACATTCATTGCTACAGGAAGTGGTGCAAATTGTAAAGTTGCTATTGCAACAAATAATACTATCCCAGTAATTACATCAATGAGTAATAATGGTGTTAGTATTCCGGTGAGTACGCCCTTTACATTAAATGCAGCTGCTACCGATGCAGATGGAGATGCATCACTAACTTATTGCTGGGAAGAGTGGGATTTAGGCACTGCAGGTGCATGGAACAATGGTGCAGCAAATACTTCTTCTCCACTTTTTAAATCTCGCATACCAAAAACGGTGGGGTACAGAAATTTTCCCGATATGGCAGTTATAGTTGCTGGTTATCCTGCTGCGCCTGCTGCCACACTTGGCGGGTTAAAAGGCGAAACACTTTGCTCGGTGGCTCGTACAATGAAATTTAGACTTACCGTTAGAGATAATAATGCTACAGGCGGCGGCGTTGTTACAGGTGGCAATGGTTGTCAAACAAATGTTGGAGCAGTGTTTCAAATAAAAACAGTAGTGCCAGCTGGGCCCGGTGTTTGGAGTATAACTGTACCAAACGGTGGCGAAAACTGGTTAGGCAACTCTTCACAAACTGTTACTTGGAATGTAGCAGGTACAACGGCTTCTCCAATTAGCTGCACAAACGTAAATATTTTAATGAGTCTGGATGGGGGATTAAATTATTACGATACCCTTGTATTAAATACGCCAAACGATGGCTCAGAAATAATTACTGTCCCAAATATTGTTACAACAAATACAGTAAGATTTAGAGTAGAATGTGCCAACAATGTTTTCTTTGATATTTCTAACGCAAATTTTACAATTACAGCTGCAGCAAACCCTAAATATATAACCCAAGCAAACGGCAATTGGAATACAGCTACAACATGGCTTTCAAATGCGATACCACCTCTTACCGGCGATTGTATTATAAGGCATAATATAACAGTTACTGCAGATGTTACTTGCAACTCTTTAAAAATGGAAAAATATCCTGCTGGGGTACTTACAATAAATACAACAAAAAAATTAACGGTAACACATTAATGTTATAAACACCAATAATAATGTTTTATGTTCTTTATTTTTATTAATATTAAATGTGCAGCAGGCTTTTAAAAAGGATACGAAAAAAAGTAATTTCTATAGGCTTTATTAATATTAATCATAAACAAAAAAATATATTATCATGGCAAAATCAATTTATCAATCAGAAATTATTCTCAACTTAAATACTCGTCTTTTCTCAAATGCATTAGTAGGCATTACAGAAGAGCAAGCAAAAGAAAGAATAAGTGATCACAACAATCCTCTTAGTTGGTTGGCAGCTCATACAGTGTGGGCAAGGTATAATACATGTGCAATGCTGGGCAAGCCAGCGGCAAAAAATCCGTATGATGGATTGTTTGAAAGTTTCAAACCTTTTGATGCAACAACAGACTATGGAACACTTGCACAAGCAAAAGTAGAATGGCAAAAAGCATCTGATTTATTAAAAGAAGCGTTAGGCACTGTTACAGAAGAGCACCTAGCTTCAGACTGCCCACTAAAAAGCCCCATTGGCGATTTCACTTTTGGTGGAACAGTTGCTTTTTTAGCACATCACGAAAGTTATGATATTGGGCAAATCGCTTTTTTGAAAAAGTATCTTACTAAAGAAGCAATGAGTTATAGTTAATGATAATTTGTTAACGGTGCGTAGTGAGTTATTAGCTACGCACTATTTTTTAATTAAATATTATTGTTGTCCGAGATAATTAGTATTTTCTAAAATTAAGCCATTGCAAGTATTGTCAATACTCAAAATTGAAATTCAGGCATAAAATGCGGGTG
>JAYSOC010000316.1:0-4097 GCA_043723285.1 Ferruginibacter sp.
AACCTTTATATCCTTCAATTTATTTTAAAATTTCTAATTAAGGTTGACAACCCTTGCGACAAAAATATCGCAGCTTGCAAATAGGGTTGTCAACCTTTATATCCTTCAATTTATTTTAAAATTTCTAAATAAGGTTGACAACCCTTGCGACATATTTTAATGCATACAAAAAAGCCACGAATGCACGAATAAAATCATTCGTGTATTCGTGGCCAGATAATTTTACTTAAAAAGTTATACCTACCGAAATTTGTATGGCTTGGTTTTTCCAAGTTTGTGTATTGTTGTAGTCGTTTATATTGCTTAACCCTAATTTATACCTTGCACTAAAATTTACAAGTGGCAATTGTATCCAAAGCCCACCAATAGCGCTCCATTCGCCATTTTTATACAAATTATTGGTGCCGGTTTTTAAGCTATCTACTGTTTGTTTTAGTAAACCACCATATGCAGGACCAAGTTGCAATTTAACTTTTTGTGTAGGCCCTATATTTATATTCATCAAAAGCGGAACTTCTAAATAATCAAGCTTTGCTTTGTGCTGTGTTCCACCTCCAAATAAATCGTCTGTAATTGTATTTGGATCATTGCTAAATTCCGATTGTGTTTGTACAAAATTTACCTCTGGTTGTATCCCTATTTTTTTAGTAATATTAAATTGTGCAAACACACCTGCTTGAAAATTATAATTAAAAGCGTCTTTGTATGCTAGGCCATCAATCTTATTAATGTTTACACCTGCCTTAGCACCCATGCGAAAGAAACTTTCTTTTTGTGCAAACGTTACTGTACTTGCAGAAACGATTAGGAGAAACAAAAAAGTACTTTTAAATAAAGGATTACTCGTTCTAGAATTTTTCATATTTTTTTATTTAGTTGCTAATAGAGGTTATATTATTTCCATCATTTTTATTTGTATTTGCAAATTAGCCAAAATTGTACCATATAAAATGTGAAAAAATATATTGGTCTATAATGTTGACCAATGGTATGCCTTTGAAGTGAGTGACACAACGCTGATGCTATGAAAAACAAATGCTTGTAAACAAAAAGTTATAAATTTCATAAAACAATTTCCAACACAAAAAACCCGTTCTTTTCAGAACGGGTTTAATTAGCATATTATCGAATTAGCAAATTAGCTAATTTGAATTATTCCTCAATCTTCACCTTACCCTTTGCTTTTGCAATAATCTCTTCAGATACTCCATTTGGCGCAGGTGCGTAATGGCTAAACTCCATTGTACTCGTAGCACGACCAGATGATAATGAACGCAACTGTGTTACATAACCAAACATTTCGCTCAACGGAACTTTTGCTTTGATTACTTGCACACCATGTCTTGTATCCATACCTTCTAGCATTCCACGACGACGGTTTAAATCACCTGTTACATCACCCATGTATTGATCTGGTGTAAGTACTTCTACTTTCATTATTGGCTCAAGCAATGTAGGCTTAGCTTTTCTACCAGCCTCACGATACCCTTGCTTAGCACACAATTCAAAAGAAATGGCATCACTATCCACATCATGGTAACTACCATCATACACACGCACTTTCATATCTACCACTGGGTAACCAGCCAATACACCACTCGTCATACTAGATGTAAAACCTTTTATAATTGGCGCAATAAATTCTTTTGGAATACTACCACCAAATATTTCGTTTACAAATTGTAATCCACCAGTAGGATTTGTTACCAACCATTCTGCATCAGCAGGACCAAGATCGAAAGCGATATCACCAAACTTACCTCTACCACCCGATTGCTTCTTGTAAGTCTCTCTATGATTTACCATCATTTTAAAAGACTCTTTGTAAGCAACCATTGGCGCACCTTGGTTTATCTCTACTTTAAATTCACGCTTCATCCTGTCTATAATAATTTCCAAATGCAACTCACCCATACCACTCAAAATGGTTTGACCAGTTTCTTCATCTGTTTTTACTCTTAGTGTAGGATCTTCCTCTACCAATTTAGCAATAGCCATACCCATTTTATCAACGTCGGCCTGCGTTTTAGGCTCAATAGCAATTGAGATAACTGGCTCTGGGAAAGTCATAGATTCCAATACGATTGGATGATCTTCATGACATAAAGTATCTCCAGTTTTTATATCTTTAAAACCTACTGCTGCGCCAATATCACCTGCTTCAATAAAATCAACAGGGTTTTGTTTGTTGGCATGCATTTGCATAATACGACTGATACGCTCTTTCTTACCAGTACGGGTGTTCAATACATAACTACCAGAATCTAAACGACCGCTGTATGCACGGAAGAACGCCAAACGACCTACGAAAGGATCTGTCATAATTTTAAATGCCAAAGCACTAAATGGTTCTTTAGGATCTGCGTGACGAATCAATTCAGCTTCTGTATCTGGATGTGTTCCTTTTACCGCTTCAATATCTAATGGTCCTGGCAAGTATCTTACTACTGCATCAAGCGCTGTTTGTACACCTTTGTTTTTAAAAGATGAACCACACATCATTGGAATAATAGAAATATCAATGGTAGCTTTACGAATAGCTTCATGCATTTCTGCTTCAGTAATAGATGCTGGATCTTCAAAGAATTTTTCTAATAATTTTTCATCATAATCTGCAACTGCTTCTATCAATTCTTGACGATACTGTGCTACTTCTTCTTCCATATCAGCCGGAATAGGCACTTCTTGAAAAGTCATTCCTTTATCATGTTCGTTCCATACAATACCTTTCATGGTAATCAAATCTACCACACCAGTAAAGTTATCTTCAGCACCAATTGGCAATTGAAGAGGCACAGCTTTAGCACCCAACATTTCACGAACTTGTTTTACCACGTTCAAAAAGTCAGCACCACTTCTATCCATTTTGTTTACAAAACCAATACGAGGTACTTTGTATTTATTAGCTTGGCGCCAAACTGTTTCGCTCTGTGGCTCCACACCAGATACAGCGCAAAACAATGCCAACAAACCATCCAATACACGAAGACTACGCTCTACCTCTACGGTAAAATCCACGTGACCTGGAGTATCGATGATATTAAATTTATATTCTTTGGTATCGGCAACTTTTTTGCCATCTACCATTGGAAAGTTCCAAAAGCAAGTAGTAGCCGCACTTGTAATAGTGATACCTCTTTCTTGTTCCTGTGCCATCCAATCCATTGTAGCGCCACCATCATGTACTTCACCTATTTTGTGGTTTACACCGGTGTAGTAAAGGATACGCTCTGTAGTAGTGGTTTTACCCGCATCAATGTGCGCAGCAATACCAAAGTTTCGTTGATAACGTAAGTCTCCCATTTTGTTTTTTATTTAATTGTATTTAAAGAAATTGTGTATTTATTTTTTTGTCCAAACTAAGAAACAGCTATGGTGATCATCGTTGTGTCACTCACTTCATCCTGTATATCTTTACTGAACTTTTATCGAAACGTAGATATTCCACTCGTTTCAATCTCCCCGGTAGATAAGTCCCCCTGTGGGGGATTTAGGGGGCTTTGGGTTGTATATTTTTTACGCTCTCATATAATGCTAAATCATTCAACCTCCATCCACAATGATATTTGTTGATGCTTTTAGCGGCGCAAAGGTAGGGAGATTTGCGGAATAAACAAGGTATAAGCTGCTATTGTTGAAAAACAGCCTTTTTACGTTAAATTTGCCCTAGCAATACTTAAGAAAACATTGCTACACTCAAAAATGAAAATATTATTAGACATACCTGATAATAAAGCAACATCTTTTATGGAAGTAATAAAAAGTATTTCTTACGTAAAAGCAAAACCTTTAACTGACTCAAAGGCTAAATTAATGAGTGAGATAAAAGAAGCTGTTGAAGAAATGAAATTGATTAGAGCAGGGAAAAAGAAGGCCCGTAACGCAGAAGATTTCTTAAATGAGTTATAAAGTAAAATCAATTGCGGTTTTTGAAAAGCAAGCAAAAAAATTAATAAAGAAATATCCTTCTTTAAAGCAAGAGATATTTGAAATAATACAAGCCTTAAAAATTAATTCAAACCTCGGCATTTCTATCGGCAAAAATTGTTTTAAAATTAGAATCGCCATTGCCTCAAAAGGAAAAGGTAAAAGTGGCG